>JAYRVL010000418.1:0-4194 GCA_041918575.1 Anaerolineae bacterium
AGCGAACGGCCGCGGTCGAGGCGGAAATGCGCGCGGCCGAACAGCGGACGGCTGAAGCCGAGCAGCGCGCGGCCGCGATCGAGGCCGAGAATGCCAGGCTGATCGCGGAGCTGGCGCGACTGCGCGGACAGTCGGCATAGCGCCGCCACAGTCGTCGCCACAACAAAAAAGAAGCCGATTCAACAGAACGGCGTCTTTTTTCTGTTTGTGGCGTGCTACGTCTACAGCGTGGCGGCGCCGGCCGCGCGAGCGTCGCGGTAGAACTGGCCGTAGAGGTGGTTGGCAGTCAACTGCAAGTAGAAACTGCCGGCGGCGCTGATGATCCAGGCCACGATCCAACCACAGATCGGAATGATGGACAGGGCGCCGCCCACCATAGACATCACGATGCCCACCACGATGGCGGCCACGATGACGACGACGGTGGCCGTGAGGTAGCCGGAAACGTTGCGGCGAATGTCGGCGAACAGGTCCTTGAACTTGAACATCTCGCTTAGCTGGTTGGTGAGGGCAAAGCGCACGGTGGCGGCCGGCAGAACAACCACGGCGGCCAGCGAGTAGAGCAACGTCAGGCAGCCGAACAGGATGCCGCCGCCGGTCAGCAAGGCGGCCAGGCCGTCCGAAGATTGTGAGTCTCCCATGAGCGCGCTCAGACCGCCGCCCAGGACGGCAAACAGACAGCCGATGATCAGCAAGGGCAAGAAGTAGACCAGAACGCCGATCGCGTAGATCAGGCCGCGCATGAACTGATTGCCGATGTTGTCCCAGGTGGGGAGCGGTCGCGCTTCGCCGGCAATCACATTTTTCGTCACATCCAGACCATAACCGCTGGCCGCCAGGTTCAGGATGGGCACGGCGCTGATGATGGCGCCCACCAGCACTTTGTTCGTCCAGGTCTCATCGTCGAACTGATAGGTGAATGATTTCTGAATGTCCAATGGGTCACTCCTCGTTCGGTTGAATCGAAACTCGACAAGGGGAATTTTTGCCACGAATTACACGAATTAGCACAAATTACTTGTGGTTTTGTATGAATTGGTGTAATTCATGGCAAAAGCATATTGACAAGGCGGTTATTGTGCTGAGATGGCGCCTGAGGCCACGCCCATGCTGATGGCGATGGCCGCAATAATTCCGCCGATGATGGCGAAAACGATCCACTGGGCCACAATGGCCACGATGACGGTGATGATGGCCTTGTTCTGGTCCAGATTCATGCTGGCGCGCGTGGCCAGGTAGCCCAGGTAGAGCTGATAGAGGCCCAGTACCAGGCTGACCGGCGCAAAAATGCAATTGAGGCCCGGGATGTTGCCCGCAATGCCGGTAATCGCCAAAATGGGTGCGGTGTAAAGGGCGCAGGTGTAGAACACCTCGTCCTGCGTGCCGGTGCCGCCCTGCTGCTTACCCATCCAGTTGATCACAAAGGCAAAGATGAAGAAACTCAGGAGCGGTGCAATCAGCGCGCCCAAGAGGGCGATAATGGCGCCCAGTGGGCCACTGAAGATGCCGACGATGAAAGCCACGACGCCGGCCAGGCCGGCCGCGACGGCCACGTAGGTCAACGCCTCGCGCTGACCGCCATGCTTCTCGAATTCCTCGAAGGACTCGATGCGGGGCTGCGTGAGCACCTTGATGCTCTGGTTGATCATCTCACTGAAGTTGACACCCTGAATCATAACGATACCTCCTGCGAACGTGATGAAAAAAAGAAGACCGGGGAAGACGTGTGGGGGCAGCAAGTTACTTGACGCATTATAACAAACTTCGATACGCCTGGCAATCCAGACATCCCTTGCTCAAAACGGTAGACCGAGCGCACGGGTCAGGCTGGCGCGGGCGCTGTCAATCAGGGCGATCAGGACCAGGCTGGACACCAGGCCCAGCGCCAGCGGCATGAACAGGTGACGCCAACGCGTGGCGCGGTTGGCGCGGCCCAGAACCAGCAGCGCCATCACGGTTAGCACCAGGGTGAGCATGATGAGCGTACCCAGGGAGCTGATGAGCGCCAGCGGCAGCAGAATCGCTTCGATCTCGCTTTGCAGCGCCAACACCAGCAGGGCGCCTACACCAACCAGTAGGGCCAACTCGCCCACATGGTGGAGCGAATGCTGCGGCTCCGGTTGCGCCCAGGCGGTCAGGTTGAACACCGGCCACACCAGGCTGATGACGGCAAAGCCCTGCAGCAGGCCGGTGCTGACGCGCAGGATGTTGTGCGGCTCGTACAGATGGGGCGCGCCGGGGAAGAGCGTCAGGTAGGAGTTGACGCCATCGAAGGCCCAGATTCCCAGGAAGAGCACGAGCGCCGTCAGCACGGCCGGCGCCGGGAACTCGCTGGCCCGGCTGCGCCCCCGGCCGAGCAGGTAGAGCAGGCCGACTACCGCGCCCAGGTATTGGCCCGTGCAGCGCGCACAGAGCGGCATCTGGCGTTCGCCGATCAGGAAAGAGCGCAGGGTGATGCGATGACACACCGCGTAGCCCACCTTGTCGGCCTTGTCGAGCAAGCCGCCGGGCGCCCATACGGTGATAGCGACGATGGCCACCAGGGCCAGCGCAAACAGCAGCCAATCGCGGCGGGTGTCGGACGGCGCAGGTTCGGCAGGCTGCCAGGTCGAAGGCGGCACAGTCATCGTGTTGACTCCAAATGAGCGACGGTCTACCAGGGGCGCGGGCGCAGCTTGGGCTTCAACGCCTTTTTCGGCGCCGGCGGGGGCGGTGGCGTGACGCGGCCGGCCAGCAGATCGGCCAGGTGAACGGCCCGCGCCGGGCAGCCCTGACGCGCCAGCCCGCCGTTCAGGTGCAGCATACAGCCGGGATCGCAGGTGACGATCACATCGGCCGCGCTGGCCCGCAGGTGCTGGACGTGGCTGTCCAGGATGGAAGTTGACAGTTCGGGCAGGTTGAGCGCAAAGGGGCCGCCAAAACCGCAGCATTCCTCTGCTTCCTGCCAGGAGACGAGCGTGGCGCCCTGCACTGCGCCAAGCAGCGCCGGCGCCTGGCTGGCGCCGTTCAGGTCGTGCAGCAGGTGGCAGGCCGGCTGATAAGCGATTTTGCCCGCGTAAGCCACGGCCGGGTCGCGCACATGCAGTTCATCTACCAGGAACTGACTTAGCTCCCACGTGCGCGCGGCCAGGCCGGCAGCCCGCGGATCGTCCGGCAGCAGGCGGGGATATTCACGCCGAATCATGGCCGCACACGCGGGCGAGGGCGCTACGATGGGGCCGGCGTCCGTAAACAGGTCGCATAAGCGTCGCGCCTGCTGGCGGGCATCCTCGACATAGCCGGCCTCCAGGGCAAAGCGACCGCAGCACTCCTGATCGGGTCGAAAGTTGACGGCGCAGCCATGTTTTTCCAGCACGGTCACCACCGCCTCGCCGGTGTCCGGGTAGAACAGGTCAATCAAACAGGTGACGAACAGCTCGCATGGGATCAACGGGCTGCCTCGGAATCGTCTGCCAGGTGAATCTGGCCGCCGGCCAGGGATGTAACCCGCACCAGGGCGTGAACCGGCGCATCGAAGCGGCGCAGTTCCTGGCGGCCATTCTCGAAGGTTTTTTCGATCACGGCGCCGAAGCCCACAATGTGCGCGCCGGCCATGAGGGTCAAGTCGCCCAACGCGGCCAGGGTGGTGCCGCGCGCCATGAAATCATCTACAATGAAGACACGGGCGCCGGGCGCAATGACATGCTTGCCTAGAAAAAGCTGCACCGGCCTTTCCTTCGTGCGGCTGTAGCTGTTCACCACGTGGTAGCCATTCTCGCCCATCGTGACCGGGCGGCTTTTCTTGGCGAAGACCACCGCGGCCGGCTGCGGCCACTGAGCATTGTTGACCACGATGGCCATGAAGACGGCCACACTGATGCCGCTGGCTTCGGCCGTCAAGATGACATCGGTGGGCTGGCCTGTCACCAAGTGCGCCAGGGCATCGCCGCAGTAGGCGCTGAAAGTGTAGTCAATGCGGTGATTGAGCAGGGTGTCCACGCTCAGAATCGAGTCGCTGACAACCCGCCCGTGCTCCAGCACCATTCGCCTGATCCGTTGCTCGATCGTCACCGATACCCGCTCTCCCCTCTGCTTGAGTGGGCGCATTATACCACCGCCGCGGACAAGGCCCAAGTCGCACCCTGGTATCGCAAATGACGAATGCATGGTACAATAGACATCATAACGATTTGATTTTGCCTACGATAGGCAGTA
>JAYRVL010000419.1:0-4661 GCA_041918575.1 Anaerolineae bacterium
AAGGTCAGGGAGAGCGGGTCCCAGGTCAGCGTGCTGTCAACGATCAGCACCACGGTGGGCGAAGGCGGGCTGCTGTTGGCGCCCAGGCGAGCCACCGCGTAGATGGAATGAGCGCCGTCCGCCAGACCGGTGACCGCCAGGCTCCAGTTGCCAGTCCCATCCGTGGCTGCTGTGCCGACCAGGCCGCCATCCACGTACACATCTACCACGGTGCCCACCAGGCTGACGCCGGTGACGGTGACATCGCCCGTGCAGGTCGTGCCAGGCAGCGGCCAGGTGATGTGCGGCGGCAGCAGCGGAATGACGCCGCTGGCGCTCGACGTATTGTTCGTCGGATCATCGCCCGGCGTGGTCGTGCTGATGGTTACGGTGTTGGTCACGGTCGCGCCGGGCTGCAGGACCGTGTTGGCGCCAGCCAGCCACAGGTCAATGAACCCGGTATCTCCCGGCGCCAGACTGCCGATGCTCCAGTTGACGGTGGGCGGCGACACGGTGGGCGGTTCATGGTTGGGGTTGGAGAAACTGGAGTCGTAGCTCATGCCGACGGGCATCGTGTCGCTGACGCCCACGTTGTAAGCCGTAGCGGCGCCGCTGTTGCCGTACTGAATGTGCCACAGCGACAGCCAACCACCCTGCTGGGCGGGAGTGCCCTGCTGCGGTCGAATCCAGCGCAGCGTCTTGACGACCCACACGTCCGGGTTGCCGTTGCCGTCGCCGTTCAGATAGTCTTCCGTTTCGCCAAAGCGATAGCCGGCCGTCGGGCCGCGACCGTCGGGCCGGGCGATGGCTGGATTATTGGGTGCAGGAATATCGGACAGTGTGACGCGTAGCCATAGCGACTGATTGGCCGTCGGGTTGAAGGGCAGGAACAGCGGCGAAGTAACGGTGTACACGCCAGGGCCAAAGGCGATCACCTGGTTCTTGACCGCCCATTCATCGGCTGTGGTCGCCTGGCCTGCGCATTGGAAGATGTCCTCCCAATCGCCATCGCGGTTCCAGTCGAACCAGGCGTTGACATAACGGGCGCGGGCCGGGCCAACGACGGTGATCACGTAGGTGATGCGCGTCGGTTGGCAGTTGGGCAGAACGAGCGGACGCACCAGGCCATCGTCCATCCGGTCGCGGTTAGCCACGTTGGCCGGCGGGTCGAGGTTCGTCAGGCCATCCTGGTCAGGCATCAGGTCAGCGTCGCGCTCACCGGTCACGCCACGCCCCAGGAAGGCATCAGCCTTCGGTAAACGATGGCGCGGGCCTTGCACGGCGCCGGTCCCGGGGTCGAACACGGTGGGATAGTTGGCTGGTACGGCGGGATAGGCGGTCATCGCCGCGCCGAAGTGGTTGGTGGTGTCCGGAGCATCACCCAGATCTGGGCAGATCAGGAAGAAGTGGACCGGGTTCGACGTCAGCGTGACGCCATCCGGCGAGGTCAGCGTGGCCCGATTGGTGATCTTTTGATTGCACTCGGGCGGAACGACGGGGTTGCCCACGACAGTCACCTTGAATCGGATTGTCACCTGGCCCATCGGCGGCAGGTTGCCCGTCCATTGGATGGCCGTGCCCGTGAAGATTACTGTGGGCAGGGTGGACGTCATGCTGCCGCTGACGTAGACCGTGCCGGCGGGGATCGGATCTTGCACGACCAGGCCATTGGCCGGCATATTGCTCAGGTTTTTCACCGTGATACTGTAGGTGATAGTGTCGCCAATCCAGCCATGCTGCACGTCCGCGGACTTCCGCAAACTCAGATGCGGCGGCTCGCCCGGACGGCCCGGCAGGAAATAGTCTTCAGTCTCGCCAAAGTGGTAGCCGGTGGCGGGGCCGCGGCCGTCGGCCGGGCCGCCGATGATGGTCGGCGCCGGCATATCGGACAGGGTGATGCGCATCCACAGCTTGGTGTTGGCCATGGGCGTCCAGGCGATGTAGGGCGTGGTTGCGAACGACAGACTGGCGAAACTGCCAGAGCCGGGAATGGCGACTGCCTGGTTCTGCACGGCCCATTCCTGGGCCACCATGCCATTGGCGCACTGGAAAATGTCTTCCCAGTCGCCGTCCTGGTTATAGTCGAACCAAACGTTGGCCACCCGGCTGCGCGCCGCGCCGGGCTGCGCGGACACCATGAAGTTGAAGGTGTTGGGCTGGCAGGAGAGCAGGCTGACCGGCATCATGACGCCGTCGTCGAAGCGATCCTGATCCGGCTGGTTCAAGGGCGGTTCCAGGTTGGGGCGCATGTCCTCATCGGGCATCAGGTCCGCATCGCGCTCGCCGCTCACCCATTGGCCGAGCCAGGCGTCCGCGCGGGGCAGCCAGTGTTTCGGCCCTTCGGGCAGACCGGTCCCTGCATCGAACACGGTGGGGAAGCGTCCCTGGACGCCGCTGCCATAGGCCTGCATCGGCAGACCGAAGTGGTTGGTGCTGTCGGGCGCGTCGCCCAGGTCAGGACACATGACTTGGGTGTGGGCCGGGTTCGAGGCAATGATGGCGCCGTTCAGGTGCAGCTCCGCCTTGTTTTCGATGCGGCCGCCGCACTCCTGCGGCGCGGCCGTGGAGCCGACCACCACGCTGAAGCCGAACGACACCGATCCGCCGGCCGGTATGCTGCCCGACCAGACTACCTTATTGGGAACATAGACTGCGCTGCCGCTGCTGGCCCAGGCGCTGGAGGGGACGTAGGAGGTACCCATTGGAATCTGGTCTTCGGCCGTGGCGCCTACGATGGCCGTCGTCGTGGGGTTGTTGATCGTGATCGTGTACATCAGGGTGTCGCCCAACGAGGCAAAGGTGGGATTGACCACCTTCTGGATGGTGACCTGGGGCGGCGGGCAGGCGATTTCGGTGCTCACCAGGTTGGTGTTGAGGGTTTGGCCGTCGAAGAACACCGTGCCGCGGTTGCGCACCACGCCAGGGCACTGGAAGTTGGCGTTGACCGTCACCTGGAAGGTGATGGTCACGCTGCCGCCGGGCGGAATGTTTCCGTTCCATTGGACCATGCCGCCGGCGTAGCTCACGCTGCCGCTGGTAGCGGTCGCGCTGCCGGCCACATAGGTGACGCCCGGTGGAATCACGTCCTGGAACTGCACCCCGTTGGCCGGCGCGTTGCCGGTGTTAGAGATGACGATGGAGTAGGTGAGCGTGCTGCCCGGATTGGCCAGATTGGTGTTGACCGTCTTGACCGCCTCCAGGTGCGGCTGGCCCTGCTGTTCGTGGATGAAGGGATAGTCCTCTGTCTCGCCATACGTGTAGCCCGGATCAGGGCCGCGGCCATCAGGCATACCCGTGACCGGGTTGACCGGCGGCTGCTGCTGGCGCGTCAGCGTCATGCGCATCCACATCAGGTTGGCCGACGCGGGCAGGAAATGAATGAACGACGGTGTGGTGAGGGTATAGAAGCCGGGGCCAAAGCCAATGATCTGGTTCTGCACGGCCCATTCGAAGGCCACCATACCGTTGTCGCACTGAACGATGTCTTCCCAGTCTCCGTCCTGGTTGTAGTCGAACCAGGCGTTGAAGTAGCGCTCGTCAACCGGGCCGATGATGGTGACATTGTAGTTGAAGGCGGAAGGCTGGCAATGAACGAAGGGGCCGCCGAGGAAACCATCGTCGAGGCCGTCATGGTTCGGCACATCGGGCGGCGGCTCGATGTTGCGCATGCCGTCGTTGTCCCACAGCAGGTCGGCATCCAGCTCGCCGCTCACGCCATGACCCAGCCAGGAGTCAGTGCGGCTGAAGCGGTGATAGGGGCCACGGATGGAGCCAGGAGGCCCGCCGAAAACGGTGGGGAAGCGTGCAACCGTGCCTGGAGGCCCGCCCGGCGGATAGGCGGTCATCACGGCGCCAAAGTGATTGGTGTTGTCCGGCGCATCGCCCAAGTCCGGGCAGATGACCTGGATAGCGGCCGGCGGTGACTGCCCGACAATGTTACCCACCCTGACGAAGGCGTGATTGATGATGATCGTCTTGCAGGCCACCTGCAGGCCAACTTTGGCGCGGAAGTGGATCTGCACTTCGCCGCCGGCCGGCATGTCGCCCGTCCATGTGACATAATTACCATCAACCGTGACGGCGCCTGAGGTGGCGCTGGCTGAACCGGGTTCGTAGGTGACGAGCGAGGGCAGTAGGTCGGTCACAACTACCCCGACGACCATCTGCGTGCTGTTATTGTGGAGCGACACGGTGTAGGAAACCGTATCATTGGCGCCGAGTTCGGTGGGGTTGGCGATTTTGTCAATGATAATCACCAGGCCGCCCTGCTGAGCCGGTGCTGTTTCGTTGCTGGCGGCCACGATCATGGCGCCGCCCAGCAGGAGCGCCAGGGTGATGAACAGGGCCAACAGCACTGCATTCGAGCGTGATTTCATGGTATGCCTCCTGAGAACGGAAACTGAGGACGTGATGCAATTGAGTCAGGGTCCGACGATCGAAACAGGGCCTTTCATGTGCGGCTGGCGTCCTTCGACGCAGCCCGGGATGGCGTGTTTGCGAACCCTGACCGCACGTGCGTTCATGCACGTGTGGTATCAAAGAAGGGCGGCAAGAGACATCTTGCATCGCTGGCCGCGGCGATTGTCCTGGGAAGTAACTGCTCAGGCGGCTCCCCCTGTCCCCCAATCCTGGGGGGAAAAGCATCCGGTTCCCCCAAGATTGGGGGGCAGGGGGGCGTTCTG
>JAYRVL010000420.1:0-3591 GCA_041918575.1 Anaerolineae bacterium
CGGCCGCAGGCCCATCAGGCGCGATTTCAATCGCTCTCTCTCTCGTTGCGCCGACCGGACGGGGCAGGGCGCGATTCGCCCCACGACACGCGTCCACGCAGGTGGACGCCCGGCGGAACGCCCACCAGGCGCGATTTCAATCGCTCAACCTGCGCCGACCGACATTGCGTCCACGCAGGTGGACGCCCGGCCGCAGGCCCATCAGGCGCGATTTCAATCGCTCTCCTCCCTGGCTGGCAGGATGTTTATGGTGTGGGGGAGGGGGGAGTCGAACGATGAGTATTGCACTATTCTTGCCCGCGGCCAACCGTCACGTGCCCATCAACGATCTGGCCCTGGGCGCTTTCCGCTCCGCCTTCGCCGCGCTGACCGCGCCCAGCCTTGACAGCCTGACCGGCGACTACCGGGCCGAGTTCGTGGGACCGGCCTGGCTGCGCCGCTTTGCGCCTCCTGGCCTGGCCATCACCCCGCTGGCCGGCTGGTTGGGCAAGTCCTTCGACGGCCAGGGAAACGGCATCAACCTGGTGCGGCGGCGTGGAGGGGTGCGGCGCGTGCTGCCCATGCGCGCCCAGTGGCTGCCCTCACGCGTGGACGGCCGGCCCGGCGTCACGTTGACCTACGCGCCTGGCTCGCCGTTCCCCTTCGCCTACGTAGTGGACGAGCTGCGCACCATCGAAGCCGACACCCTGCTCGGCCTCAGCTTTGCCACCGTGCCCTGGCTCGCACGCCTGCCCATGCCTTTCTTGCTGCGCCACGTGCCTGTTCTTCTTGACGATTCCGATGATGCAGAGTAAAATCTAGTCAGACTAGACAGGTGTGCATAAGTGTGCATAAGGGAGGTGACTCATGACGCAGGTTTGGCAATTGCAGGAAGCAAAGAGTAGATTCAGCGAAGTGGTGGAGGAAGCCGTGAAGAATGGTCCGCAGCTAATCACCAAACGGGGCGTGGATACGGCGATCGTCTTGTCCTTTGCGGACTATCGCAGACTGTTACTGCACCAGAAAAAACTATTGGAATTCTTTCGCAGTTCGCCGCTGGTTGGCGTGGATCTCGATCTCGGGCGAGATACCAGTCCGTTGCGCAACGAGGATGTCCTGTGAAGAACCTGTTGGATACCAATGTGATCTCGGAACTTGTCGCTGCGCGTCCCAACGAGCGCGTTGTTGCCTGGATTGATGCAATTGATCCCGCCAGTGTGTACCTCAGTGTGGTGACTGTCGGTGAATTAGCAAAGGGCATCGCGAAACTCGTCGAGTCGGCCCGCAAAACTGCACTTCATCGCTGGTTGACCGAGGATCTGTTGATCCGCTTCGACGATAACCACATTTTGGAACTTAACGTTCCCGTGATGCTGGTCTGGGGAGAATTGGTTGGCCGTTTGGAGCGGAGCGGGCATCCCCTGCCGGCGATGGACTCACTCATCGCAGCCATTGCCCTGTACCATCAGTGTGTCCTGGTCACACGCAATGACGCCGATTTTCGAGACACGGGCGTTTCGGTATTCAATCCCTGGCAATGATCGCTGCCAGAGATCGGATCGCAGGGGGTTGTGTCGGAGATTCTCGCGGGCAAGCGTGAGTTGAAAAACACATCCTGCCAGCGTCCCTGGCAGGATGTTCCTTATCAGGCGATTACCACATCGCCCGGTGTGAAGAAGTGAATGTTGCCCTCTTCCCGGCCGAGGGCTTGCACCTGACCCAGGTTGCGGGCAAAGAAGGCGTAATGAACATCCCAACGGGCTGTGTCGCCGCGCAACCAGAGAAGTCCCTTCTCCATCAAGGCGTTGAGATCGGCCGTCGTCACCGGCGTCGCGCGCCAGCGGGCTTCACCGAAGACGACCCGGCGTTCCATACGGTTGATAGCCACCAGGTCAATCTGTGCGCCGCGTGCCCACCATGAGCCAATCTCCTGCACAGCAAAGGGCAGTTGGCGCTGACCCCAGGCGCGCAGCAGATGCTGCCGGGCAATGCTCTCCCAAACCGGCGCCACGATCATCGGCAGGTTATTGCGAATTTCGCCGAGCGTTTCAGCCTGACGCTGATTGATTTCGAGCAGCGCCTCGTGCGGCGCCAGCCAACGATGCCAGAAACGCAGAAACGGATCAAGGATGTGATAGGCGCCCTGGCGCCCCTCGTCGTGCAGTCGGCCGAGGGGCAGGCGGTGTTCGATGAGGCCGTTGCTCAGCAGATCGTCCAGGTAATGCTGCGTGGCGCCCAGGGTCAGATTGGCGGCAGCCGCGATGTCCTGGCGCCGGTGCTGGCCCGCGGCCATCGCGCCCAACACACGACCGTACACATCCACTTCACCCTTGAGTTCTTCGTGTAGCAGAAGACGCACTTCATTAAACAAGCTGCCGGCCGGGCTAAGCAGCTCGCGCTCGACGTTACGCACAAGGGGCGCTTGCGCATCCACCGCGGTCAGGTTGCGTGGCATGCCGCCCAAGACCGCGTAGGTTTCGATCAATTGCTCGGCCGTGTAGCCTGGAAAAAAGGCCGCCAGGTCTGCTGGCAGCAGGGGGAGAAGTTCATAGGCCCAGGTGTGACGCCGGTAGAGGGGTGCATGACCGTCGAGAATCTCGCGACGCACGACGCTGAAGGTTGAGCCGGTCAGGCAGAGAAAAAGGCGGGTGTGTTGGAGGGTCATGTCCCAAGCGCGCTGCAAGAGGGTCGAAAAGCCGGGCACCGAATCGGCCAGGTAGGGGTATTCATCGAGCACCACAATGAAGCGTTGACTGCGCGCCAACTCTGCCAGCGCCAACAGCGCGCTGTCCCAATCGGGAAAGGTGCGCTCAGGCTGGTTGAGCGCAGCCGCCAGGTGACGTGTGAACTCAGCCAGCAGAGCCTGGCCCGGCAGCCGCGCGGCAAAGAAGTAAAGGAACGGTTTGCCCTGACACCATTCGTAAATCAGGCTCGATTTGCCCACGCGGCGCCGGCCGTAGAGCACGGCAAACTCCGCGCCTGGCCGGGCATAGCGGGCATCGAGATAGGAGAGTTCGCGCTGACGATTTAGAAACATACCCACCTCCACAAACGTCGCTCAGTGAGATAGCTTTGTGAAGTGTAGCCCAGCAAGATACGCTTGTCAAGAACGCGGTGCTGAGTCGAAGAAGTCGAGCTGCTGCTTCTCGATCTCGTCGAAGGTCGCCAGCAGCCGTTCATCGGCCGCGTCGAGCGGTTCGGAGGGCAGCAGGGGGCCGTCCGCGCTCATGTCGCGCCGCCGCAGTTGACCTGCACCTTGACCACCAGCCCGCAGCCGGGCGAGCGGCAGGGCAGAGCCAGGGTGTTCAGTCCCTTCTCCCCGCGGTAGACGACGCGATACTTGGCGCACGCGTCCTGGCGCTTGTACCAACTGATGTGCCCCTTGGAGCACTTGAACGCGAACCGATCTTCGGTCGCGTCCGGGGTCGTTGTCGTTTCATCCATCATAGCCTGTTTTCGACATAGAACAGATGTTTCCATACAACAGCTTGTGGTTATTGGCAAATCGCACACAACCTGTAGGAACAGTCCTGTTTTCGCTCAAACGTTCTACGCGACGGCTTGTGGCAAGTGCCTGATGGCCTACTACCCATTGGGGTGTCGAAAACAGGC
>JAYRVL010000421.1:0-3966 GCA_041918575.1 Anaerolineae bacterium
GTCGGCCTGCGCCGACCACCCGCGCTTCCCGTTTGGTGGCCGCCCGGCGGAATGCCCATCAGGCGCGATTTCAATCGCTCACGCATTCATTCCGAACGGCTGGATGGGAAGATGGCGCCCAAACGACGGGCCGCAGAACGCAGGGTGCTGGCGCCGTTGCGCGCCGCGCGCCTTGCGCCCGCTGCTCCCCCCTCACCGCCGGCGCTGCTTCCGGTACCGTTGGCGCTGCGTGGTTGCTTTTCACTATCGCTCTTGTCAGCATCACCGTAGTAGCGATGGTAATAGTAGTAGTAATAGCCGTCCGTCGTGGTGGGGCTGAGACGGTTGAGCGCCACACCCAGAATCTGGGCGCCGACCTTGCCCAGTTCTTGCACTGCACGACGCGCCAGCGGTTCACGTGTTTCGCCCGAATCAACGACAAGCAGGACGCCATCCAGCTGTCGCGCCAGGACAGCCGAATCGGTGACAGCCAGGGCCGGCGGGCTGTCGAAAATGATGATGTCGGCCATGCTCTTGAGCGCCTCGATGAGATCCGCCATGCGACGGGAGCCAAGCAGTTCCGACGGGTTTGGCGGCAGCGGGCCGCTGGTCAGCACAGACAGGTTCTTGACCTGGGTGGGCTGAATCAGGTGCTGCAGCGTGGACGCATCGGGCGGCGTCAACAGGGCGTTGGTCAATCCCAGGTTGTTAGGGACATCGAAGACCTTGTGGATGACCGGGCGGCGCAGGTCGGTGTCAATCAACACCACTTTTTGACCGGTCTGGGCCATCACGGCGGCCAGGTTGGCGGCGGTGGTGCTCTTGCCTTCACTGGGATTGGCGCTCGTGACCAGCAGCGTATGGATCGGTTTATCCAGGCTGGAGAACTGGATGTTGGTGCGCAGGATGCGATAGGCTTCGGAGACGGGCGATTTGGGATTCAGAAAGGTGACGAGCTGGCGCTCCACACCGGCGTCGCTGTTGTCTTGCCGGGCGCGTGGAATGGCGCCCAGGGTGGAGAGCTTGAGCACCTGGACGATGTCGTCCGGGTTCTTGAGGGTATCATCCAGGTATTCGATGAGCAGGACGCCGCCGATGGCGAGCACCATGCCAACGAGCAGCCCCAGCACGGTGTTCAAGAGGACGCGCGGGCGCACCGGCTTCTTGGGCACTTCGGCCGGCTCCACAATGGAGATGGTATCGGTGGCGCGTGCTTCGTTCAGGCGCAGGTCTTCGAAACTCTTGACCAGGTTGGTATAACTGTTGCGGTACTGCTGCAGGCTGTCTTGAAAACGGGACAGGTCGGCATCCTGTGCGCTGGTGCGGTTCTGAATGGCTTCCAACTCAGCAATTTTGTTCTGCACTTGGGAGATGTTGGTAGAGATGGCTCGAATCTCTTTGTCCAGGCTTTCGCGCGATTCTGCGAATTTTTGCAGTTGACGTTCGGTGTGCTGCTCGACAAAGACGTCGGGAATCGTGTTGGCAATCTGCGTCGCCAGTTCTTTGTCGGTGTCTTCCACATCCACGCGGATCAGTTGGGTATCCTGGATCGGTTCGACGCTGATGAACGATTTCAATTCGGGCAAACCGAGGCGAGTCGTCACCGCGTCCAGCACCGGGCGGGTCAACATCAACTGCGCATAGGTCTGCGCCTGGCGTTCGCTGGCGATGATTGTGCCGTAGACGCTTTCGTTGACGCTGGTGGCCTGGTCCACGAAGATCGTGGCGGTGGCCTGGTAAACGGGCGTTGTGTTGCGGCTGATGACATAAGTCACGCCGCCAATCAACAGCATTCCCAACAGTACAAACCAGAGCCATCGCCGAAGAATGGCTCCATATTGACGTAATTCCATCAATAACCTCTAATTCATCATCGCCTGACTAAAGAACAACCGCCAGTTTGGCGATTACGATCACACGATGGGTATTACCAAACGAGGGCCAGCACGTGATCAAGGTCAACGTGGCGTCTGGCGTCTGTTCAAGATAACGGGCATTGGCCAGGCGCTGCGCCAAGGGGGCGCCCGTTTCGGGCGCCAGGTCAATTTTCGTCACGCGATAGACCAACTGCCGGCCGCTGCTGGTGTAAAGTGTAATGTCGCTGCCGGGAGTCAGGCGCGGGGAGGGTCGGTCTACATCCAGGCTGATCGCTTCGAAGACTTTGCCCTGAATGTTGTTGTGCCCAGAAATGACCACGTTGCCGATCGCGCCCGGCGCGGCGCTGTTGATGTGATGCCCGGCCGCATTGTCGGCAATCTCCCATTCGGTGGTGCGCTGACCATCGGCCGTGGTGACAAGATGCCAGCCCACCTCGACAACTGGCACATCCAGCGCCAGGGCCGGAATGACCAACCGCGTGGCCTGCGTTGACTCGGTCAGGGGCGTGGCCTGGGTCGCAGGTGTGGGCGACGCGCCTCCTGGCGTTGCCGTAGGCGCTGCGGTCGTCGCTGCTGGCTGCGTCGGCGGGGTGTTGGCCGGCGATATGTTCGTCGCGGTGGGAACGGTGGTTGCGGTTGGCTGCGGCCCGGTGCAGCCGGTCAGCGCCGTGGCGATCAAGACCAGCCCAACAAGGCCCAAGCTAAATCTCGATTTCATGCGTCAGGTTTTCAGATCCTTTACGACAATGTCCTCGCTCGTGTTGGCCTGGCTCAGCGCCGTGATCGTTCCCATGAACACCCACAGGGTGAAGACGGGTTTGGCGCCCGGCGCCACGGCATCGGTCAGGCTAAAGAAATGAAAAGCCAAAAGGCTTGTCAAAAGACCGGCGCTGAGCAGACGTTCGGCCGGATGAACGGCCCGTTGGTAGAGCTTCCACCCCATGCCGATGACCAGCACAAGCGCCGCCGTGTAGGCCACCAGGCCAGGAATCCCCAAATCAAGGGCCGTCTGCAAAAAGATGTTGTGCGCATGTCCCACATCGGCCAGCACGGGGTCTACATCGAAGAAGGGGGCATACGCGATGGCCAGGCGGCGAAAGGCGCCCAGGCCAATGCCGGTGAGGGGAAAATCGGACACGGCCAGGAGCGCCCGCTGCCAGATGTCCATTCTGCCGATCAAGTTGGCCGGATCTGCGCCGGGGAGCGCCAGAAGCCATTGGCTGCTGTCACGCAGCCACCAGAAAAGGCCGGCGCCGAGCACAGGCAGGAAGACCACCAGGCGCCATTGCCAAACCAGGGCCGCCACGCCGGCCGTCAGCAGCAGGCCCAGGATGGCGCTGCGCGATTGCGTCAGCAGCAGGACGCTGCCGAGAATGACTACGATGAGAGTCAAGAGCAGACGCTGTGCGGGCAATGCCCGCTGCGGCCAGGCCGGGTTCGTATTTCTGCGCCACGCGCCCCACCACATGGCGATTGCGAGCGGCAAGAAAAGGCAAATCATGCCGGCGATTTCGTTGGGGTGAAAATCGCCGCCCTGCAGACGCAGGCGCAACGCCTCCGGCAGTCGCGGCAGGTGGCGATAAAGACCGCCCAGGTTGAAAATTTTGCGCTCGAACCAATCAGCGCCCAGGGCGCCGAGCAGGGCCAGGCCGAGGCCCAACAGGAGCAGCAGGGCCGCCCACAGCCAGGCGTGCCCACTGTGGCGCGTGGTGTTGATGACGGTGTAGAAGGTTGCCAGGCTGAGCAGGATGCCGAGCAGCTTGGGCAGCGCCAGCGCGGGGTCCACCGCCTGACGCGCGCCGATGATTGCCATCGCCGCCAGCAAGGCGAGCGGCCAATCGAGCGGCGTGCGCCGGGTCAAGTAGCCGTGCAGGCGCCAGCGCATAAGCCAGGGCAGGGCCAGGAGCGCCAGGGCAAACGGCGTGATCGAATTGGGAAAGAGCAAGAACGGCGCGGCGACCAACAAAACGACGCCTTCGTAACGCAGGACAAGATCGGCTACGTAACGTGGGCCTCGTTTGAGCATGACGCAAACACAATACGATTCGTCAAAAAAATATGCCGCCCGTGCGACGCGGTGATTGTAGCCGATGATGACTCAAAAGGCAAA
>JAYRVL010000422.1:0-3931 GCA_041918575.1 Anaerolineae bacterium
AATCGCCGGCTTGCGAGACCATTGCAACATAGTTTACAGCGCCGCGCACGGCGGCGAGAGCGATTGAAATCGCGCCTGCGGGGCGTTCCGCCGGGCGACCACCTGCGTGGACGCGCGACCTGACGGCGGAACGCCCATTCGGCGGCTGCCATTGCAACATAGTTTACAGAGCCGCGCACGGCGGCGACGTACACTAGCCCAACCCCGGCGCTGTTCTTGATGGCATCAACCAGCGTCTTTTTCATGAAGGAAGTCCCATGATGGATATTGACCAGGCAGCGGCCGCCACGCTGGCCGCGCCCGCGCCCGCCTTAACCTGTGAGGCGCCGGCCATGCAGGCCATCCAGTGGAAGCTGTGGATTTATACCAACTACGACTGCAACCTGCGCTGTTCCTACTGCGTGGCGAAATCCAGCCCCAACGCGGCGCGACGCGCCCTGGGCCTTGCCAATGTGCAGCGCCTGGTGGACGAAGCAACGGCCCTGGGCTTCAGCGAAGTTTTCTTCACCGGCGGCGAGCCTTTCATCCTCAATGACATCTATGACATGCTGGCCTACAGCACGGCCCGCGTCAAGACGACCGTGTTGACCAACGGCATGATCTTGCGCGGCCCGCGGCTGGAGCGCCTGGGCGCCATCGCCCACGACAATCTGCGTGTGCAGGTCAGCCTGGACGGCGCCACGGCCGACGATCATGACGCCTATCGCGGCCACGGTTCCTGGGAAAAGACGCTGGAGGGCATTCGCCTGCTGCAAGGCCGCGGCTTTCGGGTGCGCCTCAGCACCACGGAAACTCCGGTCAACTCCCCGCGCTTGGCCGATATCTGCGAACTGCATCGCAGCCTGGGTATCCCGGACAGCGATCATTTCGTGCGCCCCCTGGCGCGGCGCGGCTATTCCAAAGAGGGCCTGGAACTGAGCATGACCAACCTGCTCCCCGAAGTCACGGCCAGCCTCGATGGCGTGTTTTGGCACCCCTTGTCCACCGATGCCGACATGCTGGTCAGCCGCCAGCTCTTTCCGCTGGCCGCGTCTGTGGCGCGCATCCAGGAACAGCTCGAAATGATCGCAGCCACCGGCCAGCCTGGCCTGATGACCTTCACCTGAGGGTAGAGCAGCGGCTTCCGTGTGAAGCCTTCGGCCCCGTGACCAATTCAGCCTTTATTCCCAAAAAATCATCAAACGGAGAACCCACATGATTCAAGCCCTGGTGTTGATCGAAGCAGAACCAACGCGCGTGCAGGAGTTGGTGCAAGAACTGCAAGACCTCAAACTAGACGATTCGATCATCAAGCATGTGTACGGCGTGACCGGCCGCTATGACCTGGTCGCCCTAATCGAAAGCCCTGATCTGCAGGCGCTCGGCAACTGAGTGACGACCGGCATTGCGAACGCCGTGGGCGTTCGTCGAACCGAAACGTGCCTGGTCGTTTGGTATGGGCAGGGACAGGCGCCGGCGTCAGCCCCGGCCGTCGCAGCATCCGTCCCTGTGGCGGCGGCGATCATCGCTTCCGCGCCCGCGCCCGGCGTGGTGATTGGCTCACTGCTGGGCGCCGACGCCTTCTACAATGCCGGCAGCAAGGGCTGCGCAGATGGCCCCCTGGACGACATCGCAGCGATGATGCGCGGCCTGCACGCGGGCCAAACCCTGGAAATTCACGCCACAGATGCCAGCGTTGCCGTTGACCTGGCGGCCTGGTGCCGCATGACCGGCAACGTGCTGCTCGAACAGCGCGGCAGCCGCTACCTGGTCAGGCGTCAAGAGCAACCATCGAGATAGGAGAATCAACCAATGGCAAAAATTCTAATCCACAACACGCACGGCAAGGATGATGTCGAGCGCGCGTCGTTGGCCTTTGTCGTGGCCAATGTCGGTCTTTCATCCGGCCAGGAGGTCACCGCCATGCTCACGATCGAAGGGGTGTGGGTGGCGACGCAGGGCTATTGCGACGGCCTGCAGGCCAACGGTTTTGCGCCCCTGGGCGAACTGGTGCAAAAGTTCGTGGCCGGCGGCGGCGCGCTGTGGGTGTGCGGCGCGTGCGCCAAGCCGCGCAACATCACCGCGGAGCAGCTCATCCCCGGCGCCCAGGTCGTCGGCGCTGCTTCCGCCATCGAAGCGCTGGCGAACGGCGCACGGTCTTTGAGTTGGTAGCCCAGTCGGAAACAAACATGCGGCAACCGATTGCGCTGACGCCAACCCAGTTACCCCCAGATCCCCTGCCTGTGCTGCCGGAACAGACCTTCCTGCCCGACGCGTATCGCCTGCCGGCCGGCGTGGAACGCTATGCGACCGTGGAGTGGTCGCCTGCGGTGGTCTTCATCGAAGTGACCAACCGCTGCAACCTGCTGTGCGAAACCTGCCCGCGCACCTACTTCACGCGCGAGCCGCTGAAAACGCTCAGCTTCGACGAGTTTGTGACCATCGTGGATCAGTTCCCGGCCCTGCAACGGGCTGTGCTGCACGGCATCGGCGAGCCGCTGCTCAACCGCGAGCTGCCTCGGATGATCGCCTATCTCAAGGCGCGCCAGGTGGAAGTGCTCTTCAACTCCAACGGTACGCTGCTGACGCCCGCCTGGCAGGAGGCGTTGGTAGCCAGCGGTCTCGATCAGTTCCGCTGTTCGATTGACGGCGCCGAAGCCGCCACCTACGCCGCCATTCGCGGCGCGGACCTGCTGCACAAGATCACCGAGGGGCTGGCGGGCCTCGTGGCCACCAAGCGCCGCCTGGCCGCGGACCGGCCGCAGGTCTCGATCTGGTGCGTTGCCACGCAGGAGAACCTGGCCGAGCTGCCCGACCTGGTGCGCCTGGCTGCCAGGCTGGGCGTGCCCGAAGTCTACGTGCAGCGCCTGACCTACTTTGCCCAGGAGCCTGGCACGCAATACGGTATGGCGCGGCGGGAACTTGCCATCTTCGGCCATGACGATGACCTGCAAGGACAGATCATCGCTGAATGTGAGGCCCTGAGCGCGGCGCTGGGCGTGCAGTTCCGGGCTTCCGGCGCTCGTGATCCCCGTCATAGCCTGGAGGCCGCGCGCCTGGCCGATGATGCCCCCTGGCGCGCCTGCCTGCGGCCCTGGACCACCGCCTACGTCACGGCCAACGGTAACTGCCTGCCCTGCTGCATCTCGCCCTTCGCCACCCACGATTACGCCAGCCTGATTTTGGGAAACCTCTTCGAGCGGCCCTTCGCCGACCTCTGGAACGATTACCTCTATCGGCAATTTCGCGTCAACCTGCTCAGCACGCGCCCTCACAAGGCCTGCGCCAACTGCGGCGTCTACTGGAGTTTGTAGTCGGAGGTTCATATGCTCAAACCTATCGCTCTGCCTGGCTTAGCCGGACGCCTGGACCGCCTCGGCGGACTCGGCCTTTTTTTCAGCCGCGTCATCATCGGCTATTTGTGGTTCACCCAACTGCTGTGGAAGCTGCCCCCTTCGTTCGGCTGCCCGGCCGATTTCGCCGTCTCCACCAGCCTGAGTGCGCGCACCAGCGGCCTCTGCGACTGGACCGGTCTCATGGCGATTGCCTCGAAGGTCCCGCTGCACAAGGCGTTCGTGGCCGATGTCATCATTCCCAACATCGGTCTGTTGGGATGGGGCATCTTCCTGATGGAAGCCTTTCTCGCCATCTCCCTGGTGTTCGGCCTCTTCTCGCGGCTGGGCGGCCTGGTCGGCTTCATCCAGGCCGTCAACCTGTACATCGGCCTGACCGCGCTGCCCTTCGAGTGGTACTGGACCTACGGCATGCTGTATACCCTGCACATCGTCTTCTTCTTCCTGCCCCCTGGCCGCATCTGGGGCATTGACGCCATGCTCATCCCGCGCCTCCAGGCCGCGGCCGGCCGGGGCAATCGCCTGGCGCAGGCCGGCTTGTTCTTCGTGTAGCCAATGAATGGGGTAAATGAAGCCCCGTGGTAACTGCTCACCCTGCA
>JAYRVL010000423.1:0-1722 GCA_041918575.1 Anaerolineae bacterium
CGGCCGCGGCCAGCCGCTCCAACTCCATCTTCTTCTGCCACAGGAAGTCGCGCGTCGTCTTGACCGTGCCCAGATAGACGGCCGTGGCGTTGTTGGCCGCCCGCATCGGCGTGAACACCGCCTCCAGGTGCGGCCCGTTGATGTCCTGCACCTCGTCGATGAACAGCGCGTGGTGGGCCGTCTCGCCGCGGCTGGCCGCCAGGGGGTGGGCGGACAGGAAGACGATGTTGGCCTTGCCCAGCGTGCGCCGCATGGGGTGGTTCTGCTTCCTGGCCCGGCCGCGCGTCCAGGCGTTGTCCAGCCGGTCGTCCAGCCGCCGCGCGCCGCGCCCTGCGCCGTCGCCGGTGGCGGCGAAGACGATGTTGCCGCCCTTCTTCTGGAACAACAGCAGGAAGTAGACTAGCAGCTGCGCCGTCACCTCGTTCTTCCCCGACTGGCGCGGGAAGATGAGCAGATACTCGTCGCCGCGGTTGCTAAGAATGGACTGGATGATCGGTTCGGTGACCTGCATCTGGTAGTGGTAGAGCGGGACGCGGATAACCTTGCGGCTGAACGCTCCGAAGTCGCCCAGCAGGCTGATGATGGCTTGCTTGATGGCCGTGTTGGTCATAGCAGCGCCAGTTGGGTTGGCGACGGCCGCTCCCATGCCAGCCGTCGCCGGATCAGGTCGCAGTACTCCGGCTCCTGCTCGATCAGAATGGCCCGGCGGCCCGTGTTGCGGGCGGCGATGCCGGTCGTCCCGCTGCCGGCGGCGATGTCCAGGACGGTCTCGCCGGGGTTGGTGTAGGTGCGGATCAGATACTCGTACAGTTCGACCGGCTTCTGCGTCGGGTGTTCGGGGATGTGGACGGTCTTGAAGGTCAGGACGCGGTTCGGGTAGTAGAGCGTCGACAGGTTCGCCGGTTGGTGGACGGACTTGTTGTAGTGGGCGTTGTGGCGCGGCGATGCCCGGCCGCGGCCGTGCTGCTTCCCCTCGCGCATCTGCGGGTTGTACGCCGGTTGTCGGGGCGCGAAGACGAGGATGTCTTCGACGTTGTTGAGCGGCCGTCGCCGGGCATTCAGGAAGTCAGTGGCCCGGTTCTTATGCCACACCCAACTGTAGCGGAACCACTTGAGGTTGCTGGCGACGAGGATACTGGTGAACGGCTGGGCGGCCGTGGTGATAAAAACGCCGCTGGGTTTGAGGATGCGCCGCACTCTGGCCCACATCGGCCCAATGGGGATGACCGCATCCCAGGCGCAGCCGGTTGTGCCGTAGGGCAGGTCGGTGATGATGGCGTCGATGCTGCCGGCCGGCAGTTGGGGCATTACATCGAGACAGTTTCCCTGGTGGAGTTGCATGGCTGGCGTTGGCGTGCGTGTGGGCGCTGGGCGCGACCGATGGCGTAGGCGGCGACCAGGGCGCGGTGGATGGCGCGCTCCATACCGCTGAAGGTCATCCCTCTGGCGTTCATGACCAGCGTCAGGGCGGTTAGCTGGGCAAGTACGTCGGTCTCGGCTGGAACGCCCAAGCGGCGGCCGAGTTCATACCACTGGTCGAGTGTCTGCTGGGCCTCGCGGATCGCCTCGACAAGACCCGGGTCTTCGTTCGTCGTGTCAATTGTTGGTTGCATGGCGTCCGGCTGTCAGTGTTCGGGCAGCGCGGCCAGATAACTCATCTGCCGTTCGAGTATCGTCAGGCGTGATGCAAGCTGGTCAAGCTCCACACCGTGCCCGGCCAAA
>JAYRVL010000424.1:0-2275 GCA_041918575.1 Anaerolineae bacterium
CCTGAATGAAAACCTGAATGAAAACCTGAATGAAAACCTGAATGAAAACCTGAATGAAAACCTGAATGAAAACCTGAATGAAAACCTGAATGAAAACCTGAATGAAAACCTGAATGAAAACCTGAATGAAAACCTGTTCGTGAAGTTGGTCAAAAGATCGGTAGGATTGCCGGCGGGAAAATCCGGTTGCTGCGGCGTGCCCGTGTCCGTCCAGTCGAGCGACTGCTGCGGCGCGGACAGCGTCAGCGACTGCTGCGGCGCGGACAGCGCCAATAACTGCTGCGGCGCGTCCGCAGGGCATTCGAACGGATGCTGCGGTTCCAGTGAACCCAACAACCCCCGTGCGGCCGGAGAAACAGGCGTTGCTGCTGGCGAGGTGTGATACCATACAAAACATCGTGTATAATTCGAGCACAAATGTGAGATTGGGCCGCTTACCAGGATTAGGGTTATCCAGAAATCCGTAGATGACGTTGGTTTGGGCATTCTTGAACACATGAATTCGTAGAGGAGGACAAACCACCTATGTTCCATACCATCCCCCCGGCCATGAGCGCGAGAATGCGCTTTCTCGAAGGCCGCGACGCGCTGGACCGCGCCGACGGCACCCCGCGCTTACAGCGCCTGCGCCAGATCGCGCCTGAAACGGGCAAATTCCTGGCCCTGCTCGCCGCGACCGCGCCCGCAGGACGCCTCATCGAGATCGGCGCCAGCGCGGGCTATTCCACGCTCTGGCTGGCGCTGGCCGCGCAAGCCACGGGCCGCCGCGTCACCACCTTCGAGGTGCTGCCCGCAAAGATCGAGCTAGCCCGCGCAACGTTTCGCCTGGCCGGCGTCGAGCCGGTCGTCGAACTGATCGCCGGCGACGCCCGTCAGCACCTCAGCCAGCACGACCAGGTCGCCTTCTGCTTCCTGGATGCGGAAAAAGAAGTCTACGGCGAAATCTACGAGATGATCGTTCCGCGCCTGGTCGCGGGCGGCCTGCTGGTGGCTGACAACGCCAGCAGCCACCGCGCCGAGCTCCAGCCCATGCTCGATCGCGCCCTGCACGATCCACGCGTGGACGCGCTGATCGTCCCCATCGGGCAAGGCGAACTGGTGTGTAGAAAAGTAGATTGACAGTTCCGTCGAATGGGAAATGCCCCATTCGGCCAACCCCAAATCGGCCTGCGTGTACTCCTCCGCGTAACAACCGCGCGTGTCGGGCGCATGCGAGCGTTCGATGTCGGCCTGGGTCACGAAGAAGGTCTGCCCATCTTCCGAGAACTCCACGGCGCCTGTGCCATCGCCGGGGCCAATGCCGCGCATGGCGGCGTCGTTGAGCAGCAGCCCGGCGAAGAGAACGGGCCATTTGCGCCCACTGGTCTGACCGCCGGCCGGCGTCCAGTTGTGGTTACCGCCATCCCGGGCAATGCCGTACAAGTCAATTCCCAACTGCACAAAACGAACCAGCAGCGTTTCTTTGGCCGCAGCGCTGAAGTTCAGATGCAGCATGAGCGCGCCGATGCCAACCTGGGTGGACACCTCGCGACCGTAATCGGGCATGTTGTCCAGGGGATGCAGGAAACGGGCCGGCCAGTTGGGCACATGGTCAAGCCAGGGGCGCTCGAACAAGCGCTCGACCGCAGCCAGGTCGGGCGTGCCGCTCACCGGCGGCAGCCGGCTCAGCAGGGCATGGTTGAGCCGGCTTCGATTGAAACGGATCGTCTTGTCGCTCCCACTGTAGGGTGGCCGAAAGCTGCCGGCCGGCGGAGGCGCAGGGAGGACGGTCAGGATGGCGGCGGTTTGCAACTGCGGCAGCGCGCCGGCCTGCGGCGCACTGATGCTGGACACCAGCGATGAGTTGACCGGTACGAGCAGCGGGTTGAGCGCAGACAGGTCCTGCTGGTTGGGCCGGGTCACGTTCAGGGCCGCGTCGAAATAGGGGCCAAAGTCGCCATACATCGCGCTGGCGCGCCCAAAACGGTTACGCCGAATTTGGCTGGCAGGAACGTTTCTACGACCACATCATCCGCAATGAAGGATAGGTCTGTAGGCCTGGGCATATGCTATAATGCTATTATGCAAGCATCTTTGTTTTCCATTTGGATAGCAAAGGGGCAGCCGAAGCGATGAGTAATGGCTTCTTCCCGCCGCGCCAAGCCAAAGGAATGAAACAGGAAATATCATGACCCAAACCGCCTCTTCCAAAAATACAAGCGTCGCAGTCCGCCATTATTTTGTAGATGAAGGCGGAGACAACACACTCTTTGCCAGCAAGGGCAAAGTCATCATC
>JAYRVL010000425.1:0-11463 GCA_041918575.1 Anaerolineae bacterium
GGTGAATGATGCCATGCGTGCAGCCGGGGCAGTAGTGCGTTGCCACATCGGTCAGGGAATCGGGGCGCTGGTAGACCAGCATCATCTCATCGAGCGCCAGGGTTTGCGTTGTCATGACTTCACCTCCGCCAAGCTCACGGACAGGGTAGCGGCGTTGGTCGTTTGGCGCAGCGCAGCGCCCGGCTGACCACTGCCATTATGACCGTTGTGTTTGTAGCCGTTGTTGTGTCCGCTCATTTGCACCGTGCCATACAGGGAGACCAGGGTGTGCAGGGCGTTCAGGATTTCGTCGGGCAGGGGGATGGAGCCGCCCATGCGGCCGTAGAAGTGGACCGGGGCGCGCCCCTCCACGATAGCTTTCACGTCGTTGAGCATCTGGCCGGCGTTCATTTCCACCACCAGGATGGCCTTCTTGTTCGCGGCCAGCTCGCGCAGGCGGTCTTCAGGGTAGGGCCACAGCGTCACCGGACGCAGCAGGCCCACGCGGACGCCCTGCGCCCGCGCCTGGCGAATGGCCGAGGTAGCCACGCGCCCCATGGTGCCAAAGGCCACAATCAGGTATTCGGCATCCTCGGTCATGAACTCTTTGCTGCGCGCTTCGTGTGCCTTGATTTCGGCCAGCTTGGCCTGCAGATGCAGGTTGTGTTTCTCCAGCCCTTCCGCCGTCAGGTTGAGCGACGTGATCGAGCGGTGGTGGCGGCCGGCCGCTCCGCTCAGCGCCCAGTCTGGTCTCTCGGTGCGCAAGGGTTTGCTTGGCGGCATTTCGGCCGGTTCCATCATTTGCCCAATGGTGCCATCGGCCAGGATGACGACCGTGGTGCGGTACTTGTCGGCCAGATCGAAGGCCTCGTAGGTCATATCCACCGCCTCTTGCACAGAGGCCGGCGCCAGTACGATGTTGTTGTAGTCGCCATGTCCGGCGCTCTTCACCATCTGGAAGTAGTCGGATTGTGACGGCTGAATGTTGCCCAGGCCAGGCCCGCCGCGCATGATGTCCACGATGACGCAGGGTACTTCTGATCCGGCGATGTACGAAAGCCCCTCTTGCATCAGACTGATGCCAGGGCTGGACGATGAGGTCATCACCCGGGAGCCGCCGCAGGCTGCGCCGTACACCATGTTGATGGCACCCAGCTCACTTTCAGCCTGCAAAAAAACCCGCCCAAGTGCAGGCATCTGGGCGGCCATATACTCCAAAAGCTCGGTCTGGGGCGTGATTGGGTAGCCAAAATAGGCTTCTACGCCAGCGCGAATAGCGGCTTCAGCGATTGCTTCATTGCCTTTCCACAGCTCCTTTGCCATGGTTCATCTCCTTTGCTGCGCATAACTCGATCGTGACTCAGGCGACGGCAGCCATGCGCTGCGGCGCTTTTGCCTGGTAGCGGTAGACCTTGAATACGACATCGGGGCAGATCACCGCACACAAGCCGCAGCCCGTGCATCTACTCTGCGGGTCGTCCAGGACAACCGGGTGATACCCCTTGGCGTTCAGGGCGGTTGACATGTGCAACACCTCTTGTGGGCAGACGGTGGTACACAGTTCGCAACCTTTACAGCGATTCGTCGTGATTACTACAGTGCCTCTGGCCATACGTGTTCCTCCATTGGAAGCTTATGGAAGCCTATGCGATCTTATGCGATCTTATGCGATCTTATGAGATCTTATGAGATCTTATCCGAACTCTCATTCGGAGTCTCGTCGCCATTGACGATGTTTCAGGTTGGCGCCTGTTGATTCGGTTCAATCTCAAGCAGCTCGATCAAATGGTCGAGCAGGTCTGTTTCGGTGATGATTCCCACCAGGACTTCGCCCCGGACGATGGGAATGCCGCCGATTTTGCGGCTGCGCATGATGACCGCCGCCTCCAGCACCTCCGCCTCCGGCGACAGCGTGACCGGGTTGGACGTCATGCACGCGCCCACCTCGATATGTTCGAGCAGAAAATTGTCATACCATGTCTCGTGCAACAGAACGGGTGAGTTGGTCGCACGGCGCATATCGCGATCGGTCACAATGCCAACCAGGCGTCCGTTTTCAACCACCGGTAGGCGGCGAAAATTCCCCTGGCGCATCAAGGCAATGGCTGTGCCAATGGACTGCGATGGTTGAACTGTGACAGGGTCGGCTGTCATGATCTCGGCAACTCGGGTCATCCGTTTTCACCTTTGCTCATGGCTAAAACTTGCACACAATGGATGGGCTGCCATTGCTGTGCATTCATTGTAACCCAAAGAGCATCGTCTCGACATGATACCCGTCATACACCCGGCGACTCCTGTTGGTCGCGGGCGGTTATTTGTAACGCGCTGTGTTATGAATCTGAATCAGGGAACCTGGCGGGATGAGCCTACAAGATGAGCTTACAAATAAAAGGTCATGCGCTGCAAATGCACCACGGGGTCAATGTACTGCACGCGCACACCGTGGGGCGCCGTCAGGGTGATGGGCGCATAGTTGAGGATGGCCCGGATCCCTGCGCTGACCAGGGCATCGGCCACAGACTGCGCACCGCTGGCCGGCGTAGCAATCAGGCCCATGCGGATGGACAGGTTACGGACCACATCCTCCAGGTCATTGCTGTCTTGAACGATCAGGTTGGCCAGGGATTGCCCTATCTTGGCAGGGTCGTTATCGAACACGGCGGCAATGCGAAAACCGCGCCCGGCAAAACCGCCATAATGCGCCAGTGCATGGCCCAGGTCGCCGGCGCCGATCAGGGCCACATCCCAGATGCGGTCCACCTGCAGGATGCGCTGTAGTTGATCGCGCAGAAAGGGAATGTCATAGCCGGTGCCTTGCTTGCCAAATTCGCCAAAGTGCGATAAATCTTTGCGGATTTGAGCCGAACTGATGCCTAACCTGTCACCCAGTTCCTGTGAGGAGGTGATTTCACGTCCCTCTGCCACCAGGAAATTGAGTGCTCGCAGATAGATGGGCAAGCGACCCACCACGATGTCGGGTATAGTAATGATGGACATCGAATGGCGTTCCTTTGTGTTTTTTTTGTGTTTTCTCTGTGTTTTCGAGATTCGATTTGTGTGATCTTTGTGAAGTTGGGTACACAATACTAACACACCCGGCGCATTTTTGCAAAACACCCCCGCTCGTTGCAGGAATTCCAAATGTACCCGGAATCGAGGCTTTAGCCGGTGCAGTTTGCGGCTTTGCTGGCTAAGAAACCGGCTGAAGCCTCCAATCCAGGTCCGATCAACGCCTACATTTGACCTTATTTTGACCTTATTTTGACCTTATTTGGAATTCCTGCGCTCGTTGCGAACCTTTTGCCTGGGTTCACTCCTCGTGACTGTTGCGGCCGACTGGCCGTCGTAGAAACACACAGAAAGAGACACTGTTATTGACGAGGTGTAGCAGGCGTGGTAGAGTAGGTTAGTGCAAAGCCTGGGCAAACCTGTTTCGACGCAGCGACACCTTGCCTTCTGGCTGAACTGTGCGCAACACAATAGAAAAAAGAGACGAATCCATGCGTAGAACTCTAACTATCTTGATCATTTTGGCGGTAATCGCAGGCGGCGGCTTTCTCCTGTGGCGAACGGTGACGCAATCCCAGGCGTCGCAGGAGCCTCAGTATGAAACGGTGCAGCCAACACGCACAACGCTGCGTTCGATTGTCAGCGCCACAGGCAGCATCGAGCCGGAGGGGCAGGTGTCTTTGACCTTCAAGGGCGTTGGCCGCGTGGCCGAGGTGAAAGTCAAGACTACGGACCGGGTGGAGGCCGGGCAGATTTTGGCGCTGCTCGACAGCCAGGACGCGGCGTTGGCGGCGGCGCAGGCGGAAGCGGGCCTGGCCAGCGCGCAAGCCAACCTGGCGCAGCTTACGCGTAAGGCGCGGGCAGAGGACCTGGAAGCCGGCCAGGCGTCGTTGGAGAGCGCGCAGGCAAACGTGAAGAGTGCGGAGGCCAACCTGGCCAGCGCGCGCGCCAACTACAGCAAGCTGCAAGCCGGCGCTACGGCAAACGACAAGAAGGTAGCCGCGGCCAACCTGGAGCGCACGCGGGCCGCGTTGGAACAGGCGCAGGCGGCCTACGACCAGGTCGCCAATCTGCCTAACGTGGGGCTGCTGCCGCAGTCGCTCAACTTGCAGCGCGCGACGATTGATTACGAGCAGGCGAAGGCGCAATACGAGATTGCGACGGCCGGCGCGGACGCGGCGCAGCGCAGCCAGGGGGTGGCGGCTATTGCGCAGGCCGAGGCGGCTGTTGCCAGCGGCCGGGCGCAGGTGGCGCAGGCCAAATCGTCGCTCGTGAAACTACAGGAAGGCGCTACGCCTGAGCAGATCGCCGCGGCGCAGGCGCAGGTCAAACAGGCCGAAGCGGGCCTGGCGCAGGCGCGCTTGAATCAAGAAAACGCGGCGCTGCGCAGCCCTATCGCGGGCGTGGTGGCGGAAGTACACATCACGGCCGGTGAGTTTCCCAGCGCGGCCCGGCCCGCCATCGTCGTGGTCAACATTGATCGCTTTCATATTGACATCAGCGTGGATGAAATTGACATCGGCCAGGTCAAAGAAGGACAGGTCGCGGTGATTACCCTGGAGTCGCTGCCCGGCGCCGAGGTGACGGGCCGGATCAGCCAGATTGCGCCGACCGCTGCGATCAATACCGGGGTGATTTCTTACCTGGTCACGGTTGCCCTGGATCCGACCACGGCGCCGCTGCGCGCCGGTCTGAGTGCCACCGCCAACATCACGACTGCTGAGGTTGAAAATGTCCTGGTGCTGCCCAATCGCGCCATTCAACGCGATCGCACCTCGGAAAAGACCTATATCGAAAAGCTGGTGGATGGCGCGCTGCAGCGGGTTGAAGTGCGGATCGGTATGCGCAACGAAGGCCAAACCGAAGTGATCGAAGGGTTGAGCGAAGGGGACACAATCATCATCCCCACTACGAGCGCCGGCGAGCAGTTGCGGCGCACCTTTGGTTTCTAGCAGCGGGCCTGGGGATGGGCGAGTTTGTGACAAGAAAGGCGAAACGATGGCAAATCGAGATACACCAGTGATCGAGATCCAAGATTTGCGCAAGGTCTATCGAATGGGAGAGGTGGAGGTACATGCGCTGCAAGGGGTGTCGCTGCGGGTCATGCCAGGCGAGATGGTCTCGATCATGGGCCCATCCGGTTCGGGCAAGTCCACGTTGATGAACATCATCGGCTGCCTGGATCAACCTACCAGCGGGACCTATCTGCTGGATGGCGCGGATGTATCGAAGATGAACGACAACCAACTGGCGGACATTCGCAACCGCAAGATCGGCTTTGTTTTTCAGAGCTTCAATCTGCTCTCGCGCACCGAGGCGCTGCAAAATGTGGAGCTGCCGCTGATCTACGCGGGCGCCAGCCAGCGTCGGCAGAAGGCGATTGCTGCCCTGGAAGCGGTGGGCCTGGGCGAGCGCGTGCATCATCGCCCCAACGAGCTTTCGGGCGGGCAGCAGCAGCGGGTGGCGATTGCGCGTGCGCTCATCAACGATCCGTCTATCATCCTGGCGGATGAGCCGACGGGCAATCTCGATTCCAAGTCAGGCGCCGAAATCATGACGATTTTTCAGCACCTGAACGAGGAGCGCGGCATCACTATCGTGTTCGTGACGCACGAGCCAGACATTGCGGAGCATACCCGGCGCATCGTCCGCATCATGGACGGCGCGGTGGAGTCGGATAACCAGGTGGCTCATCAACGCCGCGCGGGCGAACGCGCCTACACGCGGCGCACGCGCGACCTGGTGACTGCCGCCGAACCCCACCCCCCGACCCCCGCTCCCGTCACGGGAGAGGGGGAGACGAGACAATGAACGAGCAGACGCAGCGGCAGCCGGTATCTGATTTTTCGCCGTGAATTGGCGCGAATTGACACGAAAAAAATACACTGCTCACTCGAACCCTCACCCCCCGACCCCCGCTCCCGTCACGGGAGAGGGGGAGACGAGACAATGTTCATTTTGTTCCAATCGGCCTACAGGGTGAGCGGTGACCGAAAAAAGGCGATTCGTGGCAGAAACCATTCTGTCTGGGGTTAGGAGTGAGTTGTGAATCTAAACGAAGCATTACGCGTTGCCCTGCGGGCGCTTGCTGCTAATAAGCTGCGCTCTGTGCTGACGATGCTGGGGATCATCATCGGCGTGGGCGCGGTCATCACCCTGCTGTCGGTGGGGCGAGGGGTCGAACGCTACGTGACCGAACAGTTTCAGAGCATCGGTTCCAACCTGCTCTTCGTGGTGCCCGGGCAGTTGACGAGCGGCGGCCCGCCGCGCACGCGCGGCAATACAGGCTCCAGCCTGACCATGCGTGACGTGATGGCTCTGCGCGATCCCCTGCGCGTGCCGGATGCAGCCGCGGTGGCCCCTGAGGTGAGCCGCTTTGCTTCGACGAAAGCCGGAAAACGCGAGCTCACGCCCCAGGTGAGCGGGGTGGAACCGGAATACGCGGGGGTGCGCAATTGGGTGGTTGAAGCCGGACGGTTCATCACGCCCGAAGATGTGACCGCCCACGCGCGCGTCGCGGTGATCGGTGAAACCGTAGTCACGCGCCTCTTTCCTGAAGAGGAAAACATCGCCAACCGCACCATCGAGATCAACAACGTCGCCTTTCGCATCGTGGGAGTGCTGCAAAAACGCGGCGGCAGCGGCTTTGGCGATGAAGACAACCAGATCTTCGTGCCCATCACCACCGCGCAGTCTCGCCTCTTTCCCAGCCGCACGCCCAGCGGCGATTACCGCGTGTCGGTCATCTATCTGCAGGCGACGGCTGAAGATCGCATGGACGCCGCAGCCAGTCAGATCACCGATGTCTTGCGCGAGACGCATGGCATCACCTACAGCAACGACGACGACTTCAGCGTGGTCAGCCAGGCGGACTTGATCAGTATCTTCGGCCAAATCACCGGCGTGCTGACCCTGTTCCTGGGCGCCATCGCGGCCATTTCGTTGTTGGTAGGCGGCATCGGCATCATGAACATCATGCTGGTGTCGGTGACGGAGCGCACACGCGAGATCGGCATTCGTAAGGCGGTTGGGGCCAAGCGCCGCGATATCCTGGCCCAATTCCTGCTGGAAGCGGTTGTGCTCTCGCTCATCGGCGGCTTCGTGGGCATTGCCCTGGGCGCGGGGGGCGCGGCCGCGGTCTCGCGCTTGCAGAGCGATTTCCAAACCTTCGTCACGCTCGACTCGGTGGCCCTCGCCACTGGTTTCTCCGCGGCGGTCGGACTCTTCTTTGGCATCTACCCGGCCACCCGCGCCGCACGCCTGAACCCGATCGACGCGCTGCGCTACGAGTAAACCCTGAAATGCGGCAATTTGTGTTCACTTTTCGATCCCATGCGTCCCCTGGCGCAGCAGGCGCCTAACCATGCGTATTCTACTGATTTCTCTGGCTCTTCTCATCGGCTCTTTCGCGCTGACGGCATGCAGTACACCGCCGGCGGCGCCGACGCCCACCTTGGTGCCGTTGATGGCGGCGACGGTCACGGCAACGCCTGCGCCCCCGACCGCGCCGGCCGTCACTGCTACACAACCAGCCGCGCCCACTCCCACGGCCGCGGCGACCGCGACAGCGGCGCCCCCCCAGCAGTCTCCATCTCCTGCGCCGACGACGCCAGGCGTCAGCCCAACGCCGGCGCAGAAGCCCGCAGCGCCCCCGCGGGCAACGCAGGCGCCGGCGGGCAAAATCGTTTTTCAGGATAGCAGCGGCGGCGTGATCTACCTGGTCAACGCGGACGGCAGCGGCCTGCGCCGCTTGACCACCGGCTTCGATCCGGCCCTGGCGCCGGACGGGCAGCGCGTGGCTTTCACACGCTGGGACGAGCCGCGCGGGGTGTGGATTTACGACCTGCGCACCGCGGAAGAAACGCTGCTGGCGCAGGCCAATGGGCCGCGCGCGCCCACCTGGTCGCCTGATGGCAGCGAACTGGCCTTTGCCTTTTGGCGCAAGACGATCCCTGGCCGCCAGGTGTGCATTGGCGATTTCTGCTTCGACATCCCACCCGAAGATTTCAACGGCCTGGCGACCGTGCGCGTCGCCGAGAAGATCTTGCGCGACCTGCCCGCCAGCCAGACGGTGCAATCGCCAACCTGGGCGCCGAATGGCCGGCGCATCGTCTATCGCGGCAAGCAGGGGCTGAAATTCACGGAACCGGGTCGGCCGGACGCCGCGGAGGAAGTCCTGACGACCAATCTGTTCCACGAGTCGCCGGCCTGGAGCCCTGACGGCCAGCGCCTGCTGGTGCAGACGCGACTGCACGATCATCGTGACATCTTCATGCTCGACAGCGATGGTCGCACCGTGGCCCGCCTGACGGCCCCTGATCCCCTGGCCGGCCGCCCGGCCAATAATGTGGCCCCGGCCTGGTCGCTCAACGGCCGCCAGGTGATCTTCTTGAGCGACCGCAGCGGCGCCTGGCAGGTGTACGTGATGGAGGCGGATGGGTCGAACCCGAGCCTGTTCCTGCCGTCCGTGTTCGGACAGATCGTCTTCCGTTACGATTTTGCCGCGGAGCGCATGTTCGATTGGGGGTCATGACGCCCACCGCGGCCGCGGTCACGCAAGTCTGCGGCTTGCGTCGTCGGCGCATCACCCGTAGGTGCCTGGCCGGACGACGTTGGACGAGTGAGACAAGCTCAATGGCCGAGGGCGTCGTTGCGCGGTAACGCACGCCTCCGGCTTGCCCCGTTGGCGCATCAACGCACGATTTGCGGCCGAGGGCGTCGTCACGCCGGAGGCGTGACCTGCGGGTTGGGCGAGTCGAGCGGATGGCGGGCCAAACTGGCAATCAGCGCGCCGGACAGGATGCCGAGCAGCAGCGCGGCGCGCCAGGAGCTGATGAACCAGGCGTGGTTGTCGAACAGGCCGGTGACGAACAACGCCAGCCAGCAGGCCGAAACGGCATCGAAGAGCGCCTGCGCGGCGCGCCCCGGCGCCGCCTGTCCACGGCGCAGGCCGACCCACCAGGCGCCATTGAGCCACAGCCACAGCAACCCGCCGCCGACTCCCAGCTCCGCGGCGGCCAGCAGCGGAGCACTATGCACCACCGGCGGGGACGCGCCCGGCGCCAGCGTCGCTGCGTACAGCCCACTGCCAACGCCCCACAGCCAATGCTGGCGAATCGAAGCGGCGGCGGCGATGAGTCCACTCACGCGCTCCGCGATGGAACGGGCCTCCAGGGGGCTGGTCAGATCGAAGAAACGGGTCCAGAGCAGATCGGGCTGGCGCCAGGCGAAGAAGATCACCCCAAGCAGCAGCGCCAGCAGCAGCCAGCGGCTGCGCCGCCAGGCGCGGCGTTGGCGCCAGCAGAGCCAGGCCGCGCCGACCCCAAAGCCCAACCAGGCTGCGCGTGAGAAGCTGACCAGCAGCCCCATCGTCCCGACCGCGCCAATGAGCAGCCAGGCCGCGCTGCTGGCCGCGGGGGAAAGGCGCGGCCAGGGCACGCCTGCCAGCCAGCCAGCCATGATCCACAAAAGGCCGATGCTGAGCAGGCCGCCCAGCACGTTGGGGTGGGGGGTCAGGCCATAAGCGCGCAGGCGGTGCTGTCCTTCGGGGCCCACCACGCTGATGGATTCGACGCGCGGATCGAGCGCCGGTTCACCCAGGAAGGTCAGATGGGCGGAGTCCTGGCGGCCAAACTGCACGACGCCAACGGCGCCTTGACCGAGGACGGTCAGGGCAAACAGCAGCGCCAGCCAGCGCATCGCCCAGCCGGCCGACGCCTGGGCCAGCCAAAATGTCATCAGCCAGAAGAAGCCAACACCCACCAGGACGATCAGGGCCACGCCGGGCGCGATGGCCGGACGCAGCCGCAGCAGAGTCAGCGCGCTGAGGCCGGCTGCCGGCAGCAGCACAGGCCAGGCGTCGCGCCAGGCGCGGGAGCGCATTGAGCTGCGGCGGTTGGGGCGCGCCAGCCATGCGGCCACCCGCAGCAGTGCAGCCAGCAGCGGCAGCAGCGCAAGCAGGCCCATCTGCGCCGGGCGGCCGGCCAGGTTGGCGGCTAGCAGCGGCCACCAGGTGAACGGCCCCTGGCGCCAGGAGGGCGTGAGAAAAACGAGGGCCAGGAAGCAGAAGAGCAGGACATGGGCCGCAATCGTCAATCGCAGCGACACCCTGGCGCGTTCAACCCGATTGGCTGCGACGGCAGACGGAGACAGGTCAAAAACGGGCGACGCCTCGATGCTCATTGCGAAGCAACCCGCTGATAGAGCGCGGCGGTTTCGGCGGCCGCGCGCGCCCAGGAGAACTGGCCGGCGCGGGCGAGGCCGCGTTGCTGATAGGTTGCGCGCAGATCGGCGTCAGACAGCAAAGCGAAGAGACCTTCGGCCAGCGCCTGACCGTCGCGCGGGTCAACCAGCATGGCGGCGGAGGCGGCGATTTCGGCCAGCGACGAGTTGTTGGCGGTGAGAACCGCGGCGCCGCAGGCCATGGCTTCGATGATGGGCAGGCCAAAGCCTTCATAGAGGGAGGGGAACGCGAAGACCGTGGCCAGGTTGTAGAGCGCAACCAGGTCCTCGGTGGGAACATAGCCCACGAAACGCACCGCGCGGGTCATCCCCAGGCGTTCGATGGCGGCCGGCAGATCGAGATACGGCAGCGGCCCCCATTGACCCGCGATGAGCAGCGGCACGGCCAGGCCGCGGCGGCGCAGCAGAGCCAGCGCTTCCACCAGGCGCACCAGGTTCTTACGCGGCTCGATGGCGCCGGTGTAGAGAAGAAAGCGATCAGGCAGCGCGTAGCGTTGGCGCACCGCGGCCAGCGCGGCCGCGTCCTGCAGGGTGCGAAACGACGGCGCGGGGGCTTCATGGATGACATGTACGGCCGCGGGGGGAATCCCCAGGACGCGCACGAGGTCGGCTTTGGCGCTGGCGCTGACGGTGATGATGGCCTGCGCGCGGCGCACAGAGGGCTTGATCAACGGACGCGCCATGAGCAGGCTGCGCGGGCGATGATAATGCGGGAACAGAAAAAGCGACATGTCGTGGACGGTGACGATCAGGCGGCCGTGGGCGGCCAGGGGCAGGAGGGAGTTGGTGAAATGGCATACGTCAAGGTTGAGTTGGCGCAGCCAGAGCGGGAGGACGACCTGCAGCCAGAGCGGGCGCAGCGGCATCAAGGGGCCGCGTGGGCCGACCGACGGCGTGATGGCGCCGGCGAGCGCCTGCGCGAGGTGCGGCGAGCGACGATTGCTGAGGAGTTCATAGCGCCAGGGATCAGCGCGGCGCAGGAGATGGGCGAGGAGGCGCGCGGAGTAGTAGCCGACGCCAGTCATCTGCCCCTCCAGGGTGGTGACGTCATAACCGATGCGCATCACGGCGGCCCCCCTGCCCCCCAATCCTGGGGGGAGAAGTCGGTTTGTAACTGCTCAGGCGGCCATCGTCCGCCTGGGGTTGACGCCGCGGCGCCTGCGCTGACGCGGGAAATGGCGTACCTATGAAGAACGCCCCGTGCCTCGTTCTCTGTTGTGCAGGCGGCCA
>JAYRVL010000426.1:0-3207 GCA_041918575.1 Anaerolineae bacterium
GAATTCCTCGAATTGCAGGGCGAGGATGTCTTTCCACGGTGAATCGTAGTCCTGCTGGTCGGCCATTGATCGCTCCTTATCTCCCGGTTTGCTGCTATTGTACACCTTCTTGCCCTTTTCGCCAACCGATCAAGCGTATACAATCCCAGCATGTTCAACGGCAGAAGCTCGATTCGTGCAAATGAGCGAAATTCGTGGCTGAGCAAGCCGGGCAGATTTTTGCCACGAATGGCACGAATTGACACGAAAGGCCCCTGAAATTCGTGCAAATCAGTGAAATTCGTGGCAGAGAAAACTGGGCGGATTTTTGCCACGAATGGCACGAATTGACACGAAAGGCCCCTGAAATTCGTGCAAATCAGTGAAATTCGTGGCAGAGAAAGCCGGGCGGATTTTTGCCACGAATGGCACGAATTGACACGAAAGGCCCCTGGAATTCGTGAAAATTAGTGAAATTCGTGGCAGAGAAAGCTGGACGGATTCTTGCCACGAATGGCACGAATTGACACGAAAAGACCCTGAAATTCGTGGTAGAGCAAGCCGGGCGGTTACTCGTGGGGTTGATGATCGGGTGAGCGTCGACCGATGCGTGGGGCGCGCGGCTCGGTGCCGTTGAGCAGGCGTTTGATGTTGGGTCGCAGCGCGAGGACAACCAGCGCCGCGGCCGCGAGGCCGTACCAGACGTAAACCCAGGAGCTTAGCCCGGCCGCCGCGCGCAGGGCAAAGACGATGGGAATGACCGCGGCGATCACCAGCGAGGTGACAGAGGCGTAGCCGACCACAAAAACACCGAGCGGCACCATCGGCACCAGCCAGAGGCCAGAAAGCGGCCAGAAGGCGATGCTGGCGCCCACGTTGGGTGACGTTCCCGCGCCGCCCTTGAAGCCCATGAAGAGCGACCAGTTGTGACCGGCCACCGCGGCCAGCCCGGCAATCGCCTCGATCTCCGGCGCGCCGCCGCTGAGCAACCGCATGATGACCACAGCCACCAGGCCCTTGAGCATGTCGCCGATGGCGGTCATAACGCCCGCTCCCAAGCCGCCGGCGCGCATCGCGTTCGTGCCGCCGGTGCGCCCACTCCCCACCGTGCGTACATCCACACCGCGGGTTGCGCGCACCACCAGGTATCCCACGGGAATCGAGCCGAGCAGGTAGCCAATCACAGCCGCCGCTGCCACCATCATCGCTGACATTGATCTTATCCATCCTTGGATTGAATTCGTACTGCGACAGGAATTAACACCGCACGGCTGAGTGAGTTGCGGCTGTGAAAATACCTTCACAGATTTTTTTCATAGCCCGCCAGCGTCAGTTCGGCCGTGCGCCGCCAGGTGAATTGGCCGGCGCGGCGCAAGCCAGCCTGCTGCAGCGCCGCGCGCCGCGCGTCGTCGTTCAGCAGCCGCCGCAAGGTCGCCGCCATTTCATCGCTGTCCGTTGGATCGAAGAGCAGGCCCGCGTCCTCGCCCACCACCTCCGGCAGGCTCGAGGTGCGGCTGCACGCCACGGCCGCGCCGCAGGCCATCGCCTCCATGACCGGCAGGCCATAGCCTTCGTAGAGCGACGGCAGGATGAACGCCTCGGCGCCGCTGTACAGGACCGGCAGGTCGGCTTCGCTCACCGCGCCCAACACCATGATGTCATCTTGCAGCCCCGCCTGGCTGATCGTTGCTCGAATTCCCACATAGCGCGGGTCTTCACGGCCGGCCAGCGCCAGGCCAATCCGCTGCGCCAGGCCTGGCGCGTGCGACGCGGCGCCGGCGCTCTCCTGCGCCTTGAGTTTGGCCCAGGCCTCCACCAGGCGCAGCAGGTTCTTGTGCGGCTTGTTGGCGCCCAGGAAAAGCACGTAGCGCGGGGGCAGCCCCAGGCGCCGGCGCAGGGCGTGGATGGCGTCTGCAGATGCGGGCCGGAAGCGGCCATCGGCCGCGGCCGGGGTGACGGTGATGCGGCCGGGGTCAACGCCGTACACGCGCTGCAAATCGGCCGCAGCCGAGGCTGACAGGGTCAGCACATGCGCCGCGCGGGCCAGGGCCAGGCGCGTGGTGATCTCGAAGAGGGCGCGGTGCAGCGCGGAGGGCAGGTAGGCCGGGTAGAGGTGGGAGATGATGTCATAGATCGTCACGATCGCCCGGCGCCGGCTGAGATAGGGGAAGATGTAGTAGGGGAAGTGAACCAGGTCGCCGGGCGGCAGGCCGCGGGGCAGGGTGATCTGCTCCTGCGGAGAGAAGATGGCCTGCGAAATCGCGTGCAGGCAGACGTTGGGCCAGCGCGCCAGGCCGGTCACGTCGAAGCGGGTGTTGATTGCGCCCGGCTGCGTGAGCATGACGAAGCGCCAGGCGGGCGCGGTCTCGGCCAGGGCCTGCGCCAGGTGAAAGGTGCAGCGGCCGATGCCCGGAAAATGGTCTTGCACGGTGCGCAGATCGAGCACGATGGTGGGCGTCGTCGTGGTCATGGCATTCATCCTGTCAGGCATCGGCAGCCGACAGCAGGCGCAGCAGCAGCGCCAGGGCCAGGCGGTCGAGTGGGCCGTAATGCCGTTGGTAGAAGGTGCGCAGAGAGGCGTAGTAGGCCGTGGGCGCGCGGCGGTTCTGCTTGAGCGACTGCCCGCCGAGATGAACCACGCGGCTGTCCGGTGTACGCCACACCTCCCAACCGGCCTGACGGCTGCGCAGGCACCAGTCGTTGTCCTCGAAATACATGAACATCGCCTCGTCCAGGCCGCCGATCTGGCTGAAGACCGCGCGCCGCGCCAGCAGGCACGCGCCGCTGACCCAGTCCACGCGCGCGGCCTGCGCGGCGCCCCAATCGTGCAGCGGCCCCGCGTGCAGCAGGCGCGCCAGGTTGCGGCGCAGCAGGTAGGTCACCGTGGGATCGCGGCCAAAGGCAAACGGCTGCGGCGCGCCGTCCGCCAGCACCAGCGCGGGGCCGACGATGCCGGCCGCAGGACGCGCCTGCAAAAAGCGCACCAGCGCTGCCAGCGATCCTGCATCGGGTTCGGTGTCCGGGTTGAGCAGGAGCAGGAAGTCGCCCTGCGCCAACGCCAGCCCCTGGTTGTTGGCTTTCGCATAGCCAGGATTGCTATCGTTGTAGAGATAGGTCACGGCTGGAAACGCGGCGCGCACGGCCTGCTGGCTGCCGTCGCCGGACGCGTTGTCTACCACGATCGTTTCCCACGTCAACCCCGCGCACGCGGCCGGCAGCCGCTCCAGC
>JAYRVL010000427.1:0-1762 GCA_041918575.1 Anaerolineae bacterium
CACGGCCGCCATCAACAGCGATGAGGGCAGCGGCGCGGCGCCGCCGGGCACATAGACGCCCACCGCGTCGAGCGGCCGCACGAGTTGGCCGAGGACGCCATCCGCGCCCGCGTCCACCCAGGAATCCATCGGTTGTTTGCGGTGAAAGGCTTCGATCCGGTCCCGCGCCAGGCGCAGCGCCTCCACCAGGGTGGCTGGCAGGCGGGCCAACGCGGCTTCCTGCTCCGCCCGGCTCACGCGAACCGACGCCAGGGTGACGCCATCGATGCGCTGCGTCCATTCCAGCGCGGCCGCCTCTCCGCGGCGGCGCACATCGTTCAACACACGGGTCACGGCCGCCGCAGGCGTCAGCTCCTCGCCAAAGCGCCGCCGAATACCGTCGCGCACGATATCGGGCACTTCCTGGTCATCCCAGGCCGCCCGCCGCAGCACCGTCTGTCGGGCCAGTGTCAAATCAGTCATGATTGGAATGAGTGATCTTGTCATTGTTCTGCTAGATCTTTGAGTGTTCTATGCCTTCGTCCAACGGCGGATGCCAGCCGGCAAGTTTCCATTGACGGCGTGCAGGTACAATGAACTCGTTGTTCAGGCGTAGGGCTTCGACAGTTGCACGGCCAGTTGCGCTTGTACCGACAATGTACAGGCCGTCATCGTTCCAGGCAAAATGGTCATGCCATGATTGTGTACGCGGGTTGAAAAGCGCGATGATGGCGCCTGTTGCCGGATCAGCACCGGTTACCTGCGCTCCCTTGTAGCTGTTGCACCAGGCACATGAGAGCCAAAGGTTTGCTTCGTCAGACGTACCGCCTTGAGATTGAGCGATAATATGTTCGATATGCATTTGCGCGCCGCTGAGCAATTGAGAAGTCAGACAATAGCCACAACGATACTTGGCTGTGGACATGACGCGGCGGCGCAGAGTTTTCGGAATATGCGCCATGTTAGATTACTGGTTGACCAATAGCGGGCGCCCGCCGCGCAGGCTCAAGAGCGCGTAGGCGCGTGCTTTGCACAGGGTGTAGCGGCCGTATTCCTGGCGTAATGCATCGAGTTCTGCCTGATTTGCGGGACTCAGCGGGTGCTCAGCCTGTAGAGCAGACAGTTCTTTCAGGCGTGCAGCCTGCTCCATCGGCAGCGATTGATGAGCAATCTGCCACAAGGTCTGATCGCTTAGCCAGGTCATTCGCGCCAATTCGGCTTGCATAGAGACCGGTGCATCATCGGTGTCTGGAAGAGTGACGGCCAGCATCGAAGCCAGAATCTCCTCAACCGGAGCTTGCAACATGGAGGCCGCTTGCGTCGCCCGGCGCATGACAGCGTCTGACAGATGCAAAGTGACAGAATGGGGAGTGATAGAATGGGGAGTGATAGAATGGGGAGTGATAGATCGAACGGTCATGTTTTCACCTCAACCAGGTTGTTTACATTAGTCTGTGAGTGAATTATAGCACCGCATGATGAATTTCGTGTCAAAGGTTCGTCGGTTGGATCGCGCTGCGCAGGCGTTCGATCAGGTCGGTCATGCTGGCGGCCTTCAGGCGATAGCTGGCGCGGTTGGCGATGAGGCAGGCTTGCGATTCGCGGATGGTGCGCAGCTCCACCAGGCCGTGCGCGCGCAGGGTGTTGCCGGTCTCCACCAGGTCCACGATCAGATCGGCCAGTCCCACCACCGGCGCCAGTTCCACGGACCCGCTCAAGGCGATGATTTCGGCCGAGATGCCGCGACCCTGGAAGTAGGCGCGGGCCAGGTTGGGGTATTTGG
>JAYRVL010000428.1:0-1840 GCA_041918575.1 Anaerolineae bacterium
CAAAGCCGCAAACTGCACCGGCTAAAGCCTCGATTCCGGTCACATTTGGAATTCCTGCAGGCAATTTGACAAAATAGGCATGCATCCTTAGAATTTAGTTTGGTCTAAATTTCGAAAGAAGGTTCCATGCACGACGAAACGATTACCAGCCACGCCATCGAAGACTATCTGAAGACGATCTACCTGCTGCAGCAGGACGAGCGCCGCGTCACCACGTCGGCCCTGGCGCGACGTCTGGGGGTGGCCGCGGCCTCTGTCACGAATATGGTCAAGCGCCTGGCGGAGATGAACCTGGTGCGCCATGCGCCCTATCACGGCGTGGAGCTGCTGCCGGCCGGCGAGAAAATCGCGCTGGAGGTGGTGCGCCATCACCGCCTGCTGGAGCTTTACCTGGCGGAGGCGCTGGGCATGCCGTGGGACCAGGTCCATGCCGAGGCGGACCGGCTGGAGCATGTCATCTCCGAAGATTTGGAGGAGCGCATGGCCGCGGTGCTGGGGCACCCGACGATGGACCCGCACGGGCACCCCATTCCCAGCCGGGATTTGACGGTGCCGGAACGTTCGCAAACTGCGCTGACCGCCGCGCAGCCCGGGGATGTGGTCAAGATCGAATGGGTGAGCGACCTCGATCCCGCGCATCTGCGCTACTTGGCCGCGTTGGGGTTGGTGCCCCAGGCCACGGTGGAGGTGCTCGATGTAGCGCCGTTCAACGGCCCCTTGCGGTTGCGCGTGGGCCGCAGCGAGGTCAGCCTGGGCCGCGACCTGGCCGCGGAGGTGTTCCTCAGAGCCGCCGAATGAATTCGGGGCGCAAGGGCGTTCCGCCGCCAGGTCGGCCTACGCCGACCGGCATTGCGTCCACGCCCTCCTTAAAGCAGTGCAGCGAAACTTGCAGGATCATCCATGAATTCAACCGGCGCCTGATCGCGGCCATGCTCCCACATCAGCGAGAAGAACCAGATACCACTCTCGCCAATAGAAAAATCGGCCGGCGTGAAGCGCATCTTTGAGTCCAAAGGCGGCTGAACACGCTCAGGGTTATATTCAGCTTCCCAGCCAAACGCATCGCCTTTCCAGCATTCGCCTTTCGCGTGGAGTTGACCAGCGAGCTGCCTGACTTCATCCAGATCAGGCACGAGAATTGGTACAATTATGTGCATCGGCCTATTGAACCAGGGTTCTAAGAGAACTTCAAGCCCTAATTCGTTGGTTGGGCTCGTGTGTCGCTTCATGGCGTTGAGCTACAATACGACTTGTTATCGCTTGGATGACCTCAGGCGTTAAGCCATCTTCCGGTTCAGTCTTCTCACGCGCGGCCATCACCTGCTCGATCTCAGCAAACGATGCCTGTCCTAAGTCCTGCAGCAATGTGGTGAAGCTCGCCTTCTGTTCAGCAATCGCCCTATCCGATAATGGTTGTATGGTATAGGCCAACGTCACCTGGCGCGTGAGGGCATAGACAATGAACTGATTCAGCGACGTTTCTTCGGTTTGAGCCAGGGTTTCTAGCTGCCGATGTAATGTTTCAGGTAAACGCAATGTCAAACGACTCATAGTCATACTCCTTTTGCCAACAAATTCCTATTTTTCCATTATGCGCAGCAATTGCACAGGAGTTTTCACCTGTAAACCTAACGCTTCTCTGGCGGTTCTAAAATCCTTGGTGTTCTCTGTAATGACGATGGCGCCAGCATTCATCGCGCAATCAATGATGTGCTGGTCGCCCGGGTCCGGTGACATCGGTCGCCATGTGTAGTAGACGGCCACAAATTCTGCGTGCGCAAGCAGGATTCCTAGAATCGGTTTGATAAGCCGCCAACGTGTGGGAGATAGCTTGCGAGAC
>JAYRVL010000429.1:0-2252 GCA_041918575.1 Anaerolineae bacterium
GCGGAGAGGAGAGGGGGCCGGGGGGTGAGGTGAGGCCCCCATGCTCTCTTTCAGACTCTTCCCCCCCTCTCCTCTCCGCCGTGCGGAGAGGAGAGGGGGCCGGGGGGTGAGGTGAGGCCCCGCTCTCTTTCAGGACGGTGTCTCTGCATCCACCGGCGCGGCCGGTTCAGGCTCAAGCAGCGGCGGCGCGGCCGGCGGCGACGGCGGCGCGGAGGGTGTCACACTGGCGGCGGTGTTGTCCTGCGGTTGGATGACGGCTGTGCTGGGCGCGGCGGGCAGTTCTTCTTTGGACGGCAGCGGCGGCAGGGTGAGATCGGCGGCCGGCAGGGGGGGTGCGCCTGAGACAGCAATCCCGCGCACGAGCAAGAAGACGCCAAGCAGCACCAAGAGCACGGGCCACCAACTCACCAGCGCCAATTGCAGATCGCTGGTGGCCTTGGTGAAAACAAAGGTGAACAGGCCAAAGGCCACCAGGGTCGTAGCCGGCGCCAGCGCCCACCACACCTCGCGCTTGAGCGGACCAAGCAGGTAGACCAGGAGAAACACGAAGCCCATGCCGATGAACAGCGTCGCGCTCAGCACGTCGGAGCTGACCTGGAAAGTGCTCAGCGCGGTGGTGGCGCTGACCAACAGCAGCACCCCCATGGGAATGATCGCCCACCAGCGGTTGCGGTCAAGCAGGAAGATGACAGCAAAGGCGAGCGCGATGCCAAAAAACAGGATCGAACCAAGCATCTCACCTACCGGGGCATTGACCTGCGTGGTCAAGAAGACGATAACGCCGACCGTCAGCAGGGTGAAGGCAGGAATGATCGGCCACCAACGCACAACATCACGCACGAACAGGATCAAAAAGGCGATTCCGCCCAGTCCACAGAGAGCGGCCACGACGTACTGCCAGGTCGGCGCGTAGGGATCGAGCACGTGCTGATTGACCAGGAGCAGGAATGCCCCGATCAGCAGCAGGGCGCCGCCCCACAGAATCGTATTGCGCTTGCGTGTGCTCACATTCGTGTTGGTCATGGCTCAACGCTCGGCGCGCGGCTGGAAACCACCGCGCAAGAGGACGCCAACGCCGATCAGGATGAGCACCACGGGCCACAGGCGGCCCACCCATGCCAGTTGTTCCACCTCGCCGGCCAGGAGGAAGAGGCCGATGACGCCCAGCACACCGGCCGGGATCAACGCCCACCAGAACTGCTGATGCAGACTGCGCAGCGCGCCCTGCAGGTAGACCAGGCCAAAAGTGGCAGCCAGGCCCAGCATGATGACCGCGCCGCCGAGTTCGCCTGATATCACGACCATCGCCAGGCTGCCCATGACGCCGGCCGGAATGATGGCCCACCAGTTGGCGGCCGGGCGGGTGGCGTACACCACCAGGAACGCAGCGCCGATGGACAGGAAGAGGATGGACGGTAGCCAGTTCTCGTCCAGGCCTGTCATGCTGAGCAAAATAAGCAGGCCGATGCCGACCAGGGTCAGCCCTGGGATGATCGGCCACCACTGCTGCCGGTTGCCCAGGTAGAGCGCCACGAAGGCCAGGCCGCCGGCCACGAACACCAGTCCCCACATCGTTTCACTCAGGTCGCCCAGGATGTCGAAATTGACGAGCAGCAGGAAAAGACCCGCCAGCAGCAGGATCGCCCCCAGGGCAAGATTGGTACGTTGATTATTCACAGTCAGACTCCTTCCTCACAAGGGCACAAATTGGGGAAAAAAACCACGGGTCAGTCACACAGGCTTCAGGCGTCCGGGGAATCTGCGGGGCGCTCAGGGGGCATGGCTGGCGGCGCTGCGGCCGGCGCACGGCTGCGCCAGGAAGCGATGGTCTGCCAGGCAAAAAGGAGACCCAGTACGATCCAGGCGCCGATTTCCCACCAGGTGCGGCTGGTGCTGGCCAGGCCGGCGGCAAACAGGGTCAGGCCCAGGTTGAACGGAGTTTGGAAGATCGGAGCGCCCAGGACCGTGCGCAGGCGGGCATGGTTGGTTGCGGCCCACCAATCGGCGTAACTGAACGCGGCCAGCATGATCGCCAGGCCCAGGATCCAGAGCGCGTTCTTGGCCACGCCCACCCAATCAATCAAATCCATCTTTTCTCACCCGCTACCAATACGCAAGATGTACGCCAGAGTTGCGCGATTCTCCGACCCCGCATCATGTTCCCCGCGGCTGACGTGCGCGGGCGAACGCCTGCAACTCTGCGGCTGTCTCCAGGTCTTTCGGACGGCCAGCGGCGCGCTTGACGCGGATCA
>JAYRVL010000430.1:0-4311 GCA_041918575.1 Anaerolineae bacterium
AGTAGGAAGTAGGAAGTAGGAGAGAGGAAGTAGGAGAGAGGAAGTAGGAGAGAGGAAGTAGGAGAGAGGAAGTGGGAAGTGGGAAGTAGGAGAGAGGAGTGAGGTGATGGTTCCATTGGTTGGCGTTTCTGCCTGGTGTTTTCATGATGCGCTGTACGCCGGTCGTTCGACGCTGCATGATATTCCGGGCCGCGTGGCTGCGTTGGGCTTCGAGTTGGTTGAACTCAACGATCTCTTCTACCCGCCGCCGCGCCTGAGCCGCGTGCGCTACCTGCCCTGGCGTCTGTGGGGTAAGCTGACCGGCCGTGACGCCTGGCGGGCCTTTCAGCGGTCGTGGGTGAGCAGTGCGTCGACGCGGCAGCGCCTGCGCAGCGCCTGTGATCAGGCCGGGGTGCGCTGCGTCGCGTTCACGCTGAACAGCGATTTCACCGGCAACCCGTCGCAGCAGGAGGCGGCCCTGGCCTATGTGGCTGCGGGCCTGGCCGTGACACGCAGCCTGGGCGCGGCCATCATGCGCGTGACCAGCGACTGCCGTGAGAAATCGGACGATTGGACCACGCCGGGCGCGCTCGAACGGGTGATTGTCGGCCTGCGCAAGGCGGTCAAGTTGGCGGAGGCGGCCGATATTCGCCTGGCGCTGGAGAATCATTGGGGGCTGACCACGGAGCCGGCCGCCATGCTGCGCATGGTGCAGGAGGTCAACTCGCCCTGGCTGGGCGTTTGTCTTGACCTGGGCAATTTCCCGCCGGATCTGCGCCTGGCCGGCATCGAAATGCTGGCGCCCCACGCCATCCATGCGCACGCCAAGGCCGGGCGGTTTACGGAGAGTGGGGACGAGGCGCACATTGACTACGCGACGGAGTTCGCCATTCTACAGCGGGTCGGCTACCGCGGCCCCCTGGTGATCGAATACGAGGGCGAGGGCGACCCGGAGGTTGGGATTGGGCGCACGCGTGACCTGATCGAGCGATACTGGCCGGCGTCGTAATGCGGTCTTCAGACCGTGCGTCGGCGCAGGGCAGGAAAATTGGCGGCGAAGGGCGTTGTCATGCCGGAGGCGAGCGAATGAAATCGCGCCTGATGGGCGTGACGGCCGGGCCAAAAAATTAGCTGCCTTTCGCAGCGGTGAAAAAACAGGGCTGCGTGATGTTTGTCATCATGCAGCCCTGTTTGCTTTTCGATGCAATTCGTGGCCGAGATTGGCGCTCGAATACTCAGCCCTGGTTGATGGCCTGCTTTGCGACAGGCGGCGTGCGCAGCAGCCAGCGATCCCGGCTGGACATGCGGCTGAGGGCCGTTTCCATCTGAGGGTCTTTGGCGGCTTCGCTGGCGGTCAGAAGGCCAAAACAGCGCCGCAAAACTGCTTCACCACCTGACAGCAGCACCATCCCCAGCAACAACAATCCGCCCATGAGGTTGATGTCTGCCCAGAATGACAGGGTGACGATGTGGCGCAGGGTTTGCGCCGCGGTCCACAGCAGCGTCAGCACCGATGCTTCGATGACGTAAACGCTCAGCAGATAGCGCGAGGCGCTGCGCAGGCCCACTCGAAAGGCAAAGTAGTACCAGCGCACCGCCACATAGCTCAACCCGGCCAACCCGGCAAAGGCCAGTGCGGACATTTGGTTGAGGGGACCGAGTCCGGCTGTCAAGATGATGATGAAGAGGACGAAGAGATCACGGATTTCACGACGGAGGTAGAGTGGGTGGAAGGAGACGTTGAACAATGATCGGGGCAGGCTGCGCTGCTTGCGTTGGCGCTTGCGGTCGCTTTCTACCGGCCGCATGGGAATCGAGTAAATAATGGGTGATACCACGGCAACTACCTCCTGTCATCAGCCTGGGTTGCACAGCGGGGGGTTCAACCTCGGCCCAGCCCTGTGAGCCGAGGTTGCAAACGGGGTGCTACTGATCTCAGGATAGCACCACATGACAAGCAGTAGAATAGCCCGTTGGCACTACAAGCGCGCTCAGGCGCGCCCGCGCACAATGGCGTCGGTCATGCGGGCCACGCGCGCCATCGTCTGGACATCATGCACGCGCACGATGTCCGCGCCGCGCGCAATGCTGACTGCCACCGCGGCCGCGGTGCCTTCGACGCGTTGGTCGGGCGGTAGGTTGAGGGTGTAGCCGATGAACGATTTGCGCGATGGCCCGATTAGCACAGGAAAGCCGAGAGCCTTGATCGCGTCGGTGCGATTGAGCAGGAGGAGGTTTTGTTCGCGAGTTTTGCCAAAGCCGATGCCCGGATCGAGGATGATGCGATGATCGGGAATGCCCGCCTGGCGCGCCAGATCCACAGAAAACTGTAATTCCTCTTGAATGTCGCCCAAGAGGTCGTTGTACTGCACACCCACGTAGCGTCCGCCCAGTCGAGCCTCCTGCCGGGCGTCTTTGGGCTGGCTGCGATTGTGCATCAATACCACGGACGCATGCGCCTGCGCGGCAACTCCGGCCAGGTCAGGATCGAGCCGCAGGCCCCACACATCGTTGACCACGCTGGCGCCGACCCGCAGCGCCGCCGCGGCTACCACCGCCTTGCTGGTATCAACAGAAATCGGCAGCGGCGCCCGGGCAGCCAGGCCCTCGATGACCGGAACGACCCGCCGCAGCTCGGTTTCTGCGTCCACGGGACGGGCGCCGGGGCGCGTGCTTTCACCGCCCACGTCCAGGCAATCGGCCCCTTCGGCCCAGAAGCGCTCGCCCTGCGCCACCGCGGCCGCAATCCAGGTCGCATCGTCCGCGCCAGCCTGCGCCAGGCCATCGCCTGAAAAGCTGTCGGGTGTGACGTTGATGATGCCCATGACGAAGGTGCGTTTGCCCCACTCGAACGGCGCAGCCTGGGCCGGGCGCGGGGCAAAGGGATTGAGGGGCGCGGCTTCGGCGGCGAGGTCAATGGAGCCAATGGAGCCAATGGAGCCAATGGAGCCAATGGAGGTGATCGCGTCACGATTGATCTGGGCCAGCAATTGCGCTATCGTCACGCCGGCGACGGGATGCACCAGGCCGGGCGCGATTTCGGCCAGCGGAACCAGCACGAAGGCCCGTTCGTGCAGCCGCGGATGGGGCAGCGTCAGGGTCTCACCGACAATCACCAGGTCGTTGACCAGGAGAAGGTCAATGTCAATCAGCCGCGGGCCGTAGCGCACGGTGGGTTGGCGTCCCATCTCCTGTTCGATCTGCTTGGCGAAGGTGAGCAGGGCGCTGGGGGCCAGATTGGTCACACCGGCCAGCGCCAGGTTGAGGAAGGCCGGTTGCTCGGTGACGCCCCAGGGCGGTGTTTCGTAGACGTGCGACAGCGCCTTGATCTGCACCGCCTGACCGAGGCGCTGAATTGCCTGCACCAGGTTGGCGCGGCGCTCGCCCAGGTTGCTGCCCAGGGCCAGGAAGATGGTTGACGCCATCGGCCTAGTCCAACTGGCGGATGATGGCAACCACCTTGCCCTGGATTTCCACCTGGTCTGCGGGGAAGATCAGCGGCGCGTAGGCCGGATTGGCCGGCTGCAAGCGCACGCTGCGCCCCTCGCGGAAGAAATACTTGAGCGTCGTCTCGCTGCGCTCCGGCAGCCAGGCCGCGACCATTTCGCCGCTTTCCGCGACGCGTTGGCTGCGCAACACGATCAGGTCGCCGTCGCGCACGAGTGCGTCAATCATCGAGTCGCCGCGCACGCGCAGGGCGTAGACGTTCTGCGGCTCGCGCACGATGTCGCGCGTTAGTTCGATGGTGTCGGTTACAACAGGCGCTTCAGCCAGGTCCGGCCGGGCAATCGGCGCGCCGGCAGTGATGGCGCCATAGAGCGGAACGCGCACACCGGCGGGCACGAAGAACGCTTCGGCCGCCTCGTGACGCAGGCGAATCCCGCGGGAGCTTTTGGCGTCGCGCTCCAAGATGCCAAACTCGGCTAACTTGGACAGATTGTATTTCACCACAGAGGTCGAGCTGATGTTGGCGGCCTCGCCAATCTCCCGAATGGTGGGGGGGTAGCTGTATTCGTTGATGTAGCGGTGAATGAAATCAACGATGCGCTGCTGACGTTCTGATAGATGGATGGATAGACTCATCGTGCTTCCTCTTGCCTCCTTTTGCCTCTTTTTGCCTCTTTTTGCCTCTTTTGTGGTAACTGCTCAGGCGGCCCCCCCTGCCCCCCAATCCTGGGGGAAAAAGCATTCGGCTCCCCCCGTATTGGGGGGCAGGGGGACGCTCTGGGCGCTATCGAGACCATTCTCACTGCCTGGCTGAGCAGTTACCTTTTGCGACCATGATCGGCAGCCATGACCAGGCGCTGCAACCACACTAGCGAATAGAAAATG
>JAYRVL010000431.1:0-2408 GCA_041918575.1 Anaerolineae bacterium
AAAAAATAGTCGCTGAGGCCCATTTCATACAACTTGATGCGGGTCATGGCCTGCACGATTTGCCCGCGGCGGGTGGCAGCCGGGCCGCCCAGGCTGGCCAGATAATCCACGGCGGCCGTCACGCCGGCCAAGCTCTCAAAACTTTGCGTGCCGGTCTCCCATTTGCCGGCCGGTTTATCGGGGGCCGGCCGCACCTTGTAAGCGGGCAGAGCATCCAGCCATACATAGCGCCCATACAGCACGCCCGTATGCGGGCCGAAGTATTTGTAGGCTGATGAGAGCAGAAAGTCGCAGCCCAGCGCCTGCACATCTACCAGACCGTGCGGCGTGTAATGGACGGCATCCACAGCCACCAGCGCGCCGACACTGTGGGCCATCTCGACGACACGCGCCACATCGGTAATGCTGCCCACGGCGTTAGAGGCGTAGGTGATGGCAACAAGCCGGGTTCTGTCGGTCAGCAATTGGGGCAGCGTAGCCAAAGCCAGGGTGCAGTCGTGCGGGGTAAGATCGAGCCAGCGCACCTGTACGCCACGTTCGGCCGCGGCCAGTTGCCAGGGGGAGATATTAGCCTCGTGGTCGAGGCGGGTGAGAACGATCTCATCTCCGGCGGCCCAGGTGCGGCTGAGGGCGCGGCTCAAGGCAAAGGTCAGGCTGGTCATGTTCTGCCCGAAGACGATCTCTTCGGGCTGATTGGCGTTGAGCAGGTCTTGCGCCGCCGCGCGCGCCGCCTCCACCACGTCGTCGGTGCGCCGGCTGGTGTAAAACAGGCCGCCAAGATTGCTGCTGCCGCCGGTCAGATAGGCGCGCATAGCGTCTATCACCCGCTGGGGCGTTTGCGTGCCGCCGGGCCCATCCAAGAAGGCCGCGGGCGCGCCGTTCACCGTTACTTGCAGGGCGGGAAATTGGCTACGCAGGCTAAAGGGGTCGAAAGTGGCATCGAGAATGGTCATGGGGTGTGTCCTTAGTTGTCTTGGTGGAAGCTGTCGTCGAAGGCTATCACCTGCCCGCGGCGGTGGCTTATCAGGGCGTGCTCAATGACGGCGATGACCTGGCGCGCTTCCTGGGCCGTCACCGGCGGCGGCGTCCCCTGACGAATGGCCTGGGCCAACGCCTGATAGTAGGCCTCATAAGCCCCCGGCAGGCTGGCGATGCGGCCGGTGATGGGCAGTCCATTGATTTCCGTGGTTAACTCGCCATGAATCGCGGCCGGTTCTTCGCCCCAACCGGCGCTGCCGGGGCGTCGGCCGGCGATGAGGGCCTCTTCTTGCGGGTCCAGGCCCTGTTTGATGAAGCTGCCGCGCGCGCCATGCAGCGCGAAGTGAAAGGCGGGTTGGCGCACCAGACAACCGCCATGCAGGATAACGCGTTGGCGACGGTAGCCCAGGACGATATGGAAGTAGTCTACGGCTTGCGCGCCGGGGCGTTGGCGCTGGAGATCGGCCGAAACGGTTTCCGGCGGGCCAAAGAGTTGCAGGGCTTGATCAATCAGGTGCGAGCCGAGATCGTACAAGATGCCGGAGCCCGGCGCGTCCTGCTCACGCCAGCGAGGCTTAATAATCGGCCGAAACCGATCATAATGCGCCTCATACGTCATCACCTCACCTAACAGGCCGCTTTCCACCAATTGGCGCACGGTGCGGAAATCGCTGTCCCAGCGTCGGTTGTGGAAAACGCTCAGGCAGCGCCCGACGGCAGCGGCCTGCTGGATCAGGGCGTCCGCGTCAGTCGTGGTGAGGGTGAAGGGTTTGTCCACCACCACCGCTTTGCCGGCTGCCAAAGCCGCTTGCGCCAGCGCCAGATGAGAGGTGTTCGGGGTAGCAACGATCACCAACTCGATGGTGGGGTCGGCCAGCAAGGTCTCGGCGTCCGCCATGACGCTTACATCCGGATAGTCGGCGCGCACTTGCTCGATCCGCGAAGTGACAATAGCGCGCAGATGTAGATCGGGCATGGCGGCAATGACCGGGGCATGAAAGACCTTGCCGGCAAAACCGTAACCGATGAGTCCAACCTGAATCGGGTTCATGACGTTTCTCCTGATTAGTCGGCGCGCCAGGCCAGGTAAGGCGCAATGGGGCGCAGTTGACCGGCGATGACGGCGTCAATGGCGGTGGGCGTTGGGGTGAAGCGGACATTACCCGTCACCTGCCACACCTCGCGATGCCGAGTCGTTGCGCCCGGCGCGAGGGTGACGCGCGGGCCGAGGGTTTCCAGTTCCAGAAAACGCGCACTGCAATAACATTGGCTGGAACTGCCAAAGTCGTAGTAGTCGGCAGCGGGATCATAGGCGGCATATTTGACAAATAGGGTGTCACGCCAATGGTAAGCCAGCCAACCGACGGGATTGGGAAAGCCGATTTTGAGAGCGCCGGCAGATAATTCGGCCGAAATCAAGACAAACCGGT
>JAYRVL010000432.1:0-10865 GCA_041918575.1 Anaerolineae bacterium
ATGCTCATGCTCATGCTCATGCTCATGCTCATGCTCATGCTCATGCTCATGCTCATGCTCATGCTCATGCTCATGCTCATGCTCATGCTCATGCTCATGCTCTTCTAGCGGCGGCGGATTGCCCTGGGCAATGGCGATCAGGCGATTCAGGGTGCGCCAATTGATCAGTTGTTCCAGCATGTACAACTGGCCGTCCTCTGAACGCATCAGGCTGCGATACTCTTTGGCCTGTTCGTCCGTCATCGTCTGCGTCGCCGCCTCGATCTCAGCCGTCAGGTCTTCTGCATGAATATGGACATGCTCGGCGCGCGCGGCGGTTGCCAGGACCAGCCGTTGTTTGACGCGATTCTCTGCCAGCGGGCGCAGTTTCTCGCGGATCTGGTCCACCGTCTGCTGGGTATAGCTCAGATAGCTTTCGAAGTCCAGGCCTATGTTGCGATACTCGTCTTTGTAGTCTTCGAGCACTCGCGCCAGTTCATCGTCGCTCATTTGCGTCGGATACTCCAGGGCCAACGCGCTCTCGATCAGCGCATCCAACACAGCTCGACGGTAGTCTATCTCAGCCTGGTTGCGGCGATCCTCCTCCAGGTTGGAGGCCAGATGGCTGCGCAGGGCGGCAAAATCAGGAAATTCGCCCGCTTCCTGGGCCAATTCCTCATCGGTTGGATACGTCTTGGCCTTGACGCCTTGCATCGTGGTGTTAAACTCGACCGCGTGGCCTGCCCACACCGATGTCGAACTGTCAGGGTAGGTCAGCACGAACGTCTTGGATTCGCCAACCGCCATGCCCACGAACTCGGCATTCAGACCGGGCACCAGGCCGTCGTCGGTCTCGCTCAGTTCCATGTCCCAGCCCTCGCGCTGGATCACCTGGTCTTCGCCAGACATGCCGGTGATGTCCACCGTCACCATGTCGCCAAAGCGCGCCGGACGATCCACCGGCGCCCAGGCGCTGCGCTGATCGCGCATCTCCTCCAGCAGTTTCTCCACATCTGCGTCTGTCACCACCACCGGTTGCTCAGGAACGCGCAAGTTCGTGCGGTAGTCGCCCAGATCCACCAGGGGCTGCAGCGGCACCACCAGGGTCAGCGAAATCGGGCTGGAGGTGTAGTCGGACAGGGTAGGCCGGCCGTCTGGTTCCAGCTTGCTCTCCAAGATAGCCTGTGCGTATGACAGGTCGAACAGGGCATCGAGTGACTCTTGCACCAGAGCCTCGCGACCCACGCGGCGCACAATCACGTCGTAGGGCGCCTTACCGGGACGGAAACCGGCAATCCGAATCTCTCCGGCCATGCGCTTGGCGGTCTTACGCAGAACCGGGTCGGCCAACGCGTCGGGAATCGTAACCGTCAATCGCGCCTGGCGATTTTCCAGCGCTTCCACAGCAACTTGATAAGTATCTGACAAGTTTTATTTACTCCTTTTTCGGCTTCATGCCTCGAAAATCAGCACAAGATTATAACACACACATAATAGATAGCAAGTTCAGGATTCAACGCCTGGCGAAGAACTTTTCTAATTGCACGGCGCTGAGCGCAATCATAGTTGGGCGGCCGTGCGGGCAGGTGCGCGGACTTTGGCACGCCTCCAGTTGGCGGATCAACTCACGCATTTCGATCAGGGAGAGGGCTTGCCCGCCCTTGATCGCGGCCCGCTTGCAGATGATGCGCACCAACTTGGCCTCGGCCGCGTCGTTGACCAGGTCTTCTTCCTGCGCCAGTCCTTCCAGCACCTCTTGCGTGGCCTGCTGCGGATCGGCGCGGTGCATAATGGCCGGCACGCCGCGCACCAGGTAGGTTTGGCCGCCGAAAGGCTCCAGGAGAAAACCCAGGTCGTTGAGCACGGTCGCGTATTCGGCCAGCAGGCCGGCATGGTGGCCCAGGGGGGTGAAGGTGATCGGTTCCAACAGGGTCTGGCACGGCACGGCGCGGCGCTGCAGGTCTGCCATCATCTTCTCATACAGAATGCGTTCATGCGCGGCGTGTTGGTCAATCAGATAGAGGCCATCCGGCCCCTCGGCGATGATGTACGTGGCGCCGACCTGGCCAATGACCCGCAGCATGGGCAGGTCGGGCGCCGTCGGCGGCGTCGCGGGCCACGGCGCTGCTGACGATTCGTCAGAACCCGGCGCTGAATCCGGCGCAGACGCCGGCCCGGCCAGGGGCGCCGAGACGGGCCGCGGCAGGGCCAGCTCAGGCTGTTGACGCGCCTGACCCGCGTTGAGCAAGGCCTGGCGTCGCTCCTCCCAACCGTCAGGTTGGCCCCAGCCTGGAGTTGGCTTGGGCAGGCTGATGCTGGGCAGCGGCGCCTGTTCGATCAGCGCCTGCTGCACCGCTTTCTGCACCGCGCGGTAGACCGCACGCGGGTCGCGAAAGCGCACTTCGGCCTTCGTCGGATGCACATTGACATCTACCAGGGCCGGCTCCAGTTCGATCAGCAGGGTGGTCAGGGGAAAGCGGCCCACCGGTAGAAAGGTGTGATAGGCCTCTTGAACGGCGTAATTGAGCGAACGATCCTGGATCCAACGACGGTTGAGGAAAAAGGTCATGTGGTTGCGGTTGGCGCGGTGCTGCGAGGGCAGACCAATGTAGCCCCAAACCACCGGCGTCAGGCGACCGCGCGCCTCCTCCCCTGTCGCGGCCGCGGGCGCGACGGGCGGCCGGCCGACGGGGGGGCGATTTTCTCCGAAAACGCCGACGGGGATCATCTCGCGGGCCGTCTCCAGCCCATGAACCTTGACCAGGACATCGGCCAGGTTGCCGCTGCCGGTTGACTGAAAGACCAGGCGATCATCGGCCAGCAGGCTGAAGCGCCGTTCGGGGAAGGCTTGTGCATAGCGGGCGATCATCTCGGCGATGTGTCCGGCCTCTGTGTGCGCCTGGCGCAGAAAGGCCAGGCGGGCCGGCACGTTGAAGAACAGGTTTTCCACGGTGATGACTGTGCCTGGCGGCGCGCCGTGGTTGGCGCGGCTCACGATCTGCCCGCCCTCCACGCGCACCTGGGCGCCCATCTCTTCGCTGGCGCTGCGAGTCAGAATGGTCATTTGCGAAACTGCGGCAATGCTGTGCAGGGCCTCGCCGCGAAACCCCAGCGTGGTGATGTGCAACAGGTCGTCGGCCGAGCGCAGCTTGCTGGTGGCATGATGCGCCACGGCCAGTTCCACCTCGGCGCGGGGAATGCCGCAGCCGTTGTCAATCACACGCAGAAGGCGCCGGCCGCCCTCGCGCATTTCCACACGAATATCGGTCGCGCCCGCGTCCAGGCTGTTTTCGATCAGTTCTTTGGCGGTCGAGGCCGGTCGTTCCACCACCTCGCCGGCCGCAATTTTGCCCACCACATCCGGCGGCAGAATCATTATGCCCATGGTGCGACCGATTGTAGCACAAGCAAGGCATTTTTGCGCTATTTTCAACGCAAAGGCAGGAATCCCAAATGTGGTCGCTGAAGACATCTGGAATGGAGGCTTTAGCCGGTATTGGACGCTTGAGAACTCTGTGACAGACTGGCTGAAGCCTCGATTCCGGGTATATCTGGAACTACTGACCCAAAACGGTTTGATTTGACGCGATGCGTTAAACGGTGTATCATACATTTGAGCCTCCATTTCGATCGCCATTGAGCTGTTTGCAAAAACCAAATAATTGCAAGGTGCATAGAGCATGTACTCGTTTGATTTGACAGAAGAACAGCGCATGTTGACCGAAACCGTTCAGCGTTTTGCCAGCCGCAACATGCGAGCGGTTTACCGTGAAGCCGATGATCATGGCGCCATCCCGGATGATGTCATTGCCACCGGCTGGGACTTGGGATTGATTCCTAGCGCCATTCCCGAAGAATATGGCGGATTTGGCGCGCTTTCCGCCCTGACCGGCGCTCTTTTTGCCGAAGAGCTGGGGTGGGGAGACATTGCCACCAGCCTCCACCTGTTGACGCCGAGCCTGGTGACGACGCCGCTGCTTTTGTGCGGCACTGAGGAGCAAAAGGCCGCGTATCTGCCTCGTTTCTGTGACGCCAGTTTCTATCCGGCCACGGCCGCGCTCATCGAGCCGCGCATCCAGTTCGACCCACAGGAGTTGCAAACAACGGCCACGCGTGACGGCGACGAATACGTTCTCGATGGCGTCAAGGCCTTCGTGCCGCTGGCCGACCGCGCGGACCTGCTGCTGGTGTACGCAGCGGAAAACGGCAAGACGCAGGCGTTCCTGGTGGATGCGCCCGCCGCCGGGCTGATCATTGGCGCGCGCGAAAAGACGATGGGCTTCAGTGCGCTTTCGCTCTATCGAGTCACGCTGAAGGGGCTGCGCGTACCGGCCCGCAACCGCCTGGGCGGCGAACAGGGGTGCCGGTTCGGCAACCTGCTCAACCACACCAATGTGGCGATGTCCGCCCTGGCCGTGGGACAGGCGCGCGCCGCCTACGACTATGCGCGTGAATATGCCAAGGAGCGCGAAGCCTTTGGCGAACCGATTGCCTCGCGTCAGGCCATTGCTTTCATCCTGGCGAATATGGCGATCGAGATTGACGCCACCCGGATGATGACCTGGGAAGCGGCCTGGAAGCTGGATCAGGCTCAAGATGCCACGCGCGAGGCTTACCTGGCGCGCATGCAGGCCGATCAGATGGTGATGAATGTCACCGATGGCGCGGTCCAGGTGTTGGGTGGACACGGTTACGTCAAAGAACATCCGGTGGAAATGTGGCTGCGCAATGGCCGCGGCTTCGGAACGCTCACCGGCTTAGCCATGATCTGAGACAGGTGAACGACGACGCGTCGTCATTCACCCCACGTCAGTTACGATACGGAGGACTCCAATGCCAATTGAATTCTCAGTTCCAGTAGAGGTGGCCCAACAGACGAAGTTGGCTCAGATGGCGGCCGAGCAGGTCATGCGTCGCTTATCGCGCTACTTCGATGAACATGAGCATGAGCGACCGCTCGAATACATCCAGTTCATCTGGCCGTTCATGCAGCAAATCGAGCGCAGCTATTTGCCGCGCCCGGCCAGGAACGGCGACAGCCAGCCAAAGGCCGAAGACAAGCCCAAGAAGGCCTCGACCAACAACGTCAAGATGATTCATATGATCGAGGCGCTGTCCTGGGGCGATGCCGGTATCTACCTGTGTACGCCGTCGAGCGCGCTGGGCGGCGCGGCCATCAACGCGGTGGGCACGCCGGAGCAGAAGGAACGTTTCTTGCGCCGCTTTACCGAGGGTGCGCCCAAATGGGGCGCCATGGCCATGACCGAGCCGCACGCCGGTTCGGACACTTCGAACATTCAGACCACCGCACGGCTGGACGAAGCCACCCACGAGTGGGTGCTGAACGGCGAGAAGATCTATTGCACGAGCGGCGCGTTGGCGACCGAAGAAAGCAACGGCCTGGTGGTAGTTTGGGCCACGGCCGGGCGTGCGGCCGGCCGCGCGGTGATGAAGCCGTTCGTGGTAGAAGCCGGTACGCCCGGCATGACCGTGGCCAAGAAAGAACGCAAATTGGGTATTCGCGCCAGCGATACCGTCAGCCTGGTCTTCGAAGACTGCCGCATCCCGTATGACAACATCCTGGGCACGCTGGACGCGCCCAAATCGGGCGAGGGCAACGGGCAGGACAAGGGCTTCAAGGGCGCCATGAAGACTTTCGATTCCTCGCGGCCCTGGGTGGCGGCCAGCGCGATTGGCATTGCGCGTGCGGCGTTCGAGTTTGCCCGCGACACCCTGAAGAAAGAGGGCGTCAGCGTGCCCTATGGCGCGCCCAAGCACAAGCTCACCAGTGTGCAGCGTGATCTGCTGGAAATGGAGATGGAGATCCATGCCGGCTGGCTGTTGACGGTGCGCTCGGCCGCGTACATGGACCAGGGGCAGGCGAACAGCCTGGAAGCCGCGATGGCCAAGGCCAAGGCCGGCCTGGTGGTGACGCGCGTCACGCAAAAGGCGGTGGAGTTGCTGGGGCCGCTCGGCTATTCGCAAGAATTCCTGGTGGAAAAGTGGATGCGCGACGCGAAGATCAACGACATCTTCGAGGGCACCGGGCAGATCAACACGCTGATTGTGGCGCGGCGCATCCTGGGCTACACACGCCGCGAACTCAAGTAGCACAGGCACGCAGAGGAGAAAACGACGCATGTCTTATGAAATCAACCGCGCGGTCGTCATCGGCGCGGGCACCATGGGCGCCGCCATTGCCGGCCATCTGGCGAACGCAGGCATCCCTGTCACGCTGTTGGACATGGCGCCCCCAGACCTGAAGCCGGCGGAGATGACCAATCCCAAAGCACGGAACCGAATCGTGCAGGCCGGCTTCGATCGGCTGGTGAAGGCGAAACCAGACAATCTGTTCACCCCGGAAACCGCCAATCTGATCAAGCTGGGCAACCTGGAAGATGACTTCGATGCCGCCGTCTCCACAGCTGACTGGATCATCGAGGCTATTGTCGAAAAGCTGGAGCTGAAACAGGCGCTGATGGCGCGCATCGATGCGGTGCGCCGCAAACCAGGCGAGGACAATCGCGCGGGCAGCCTGGTCACCAGCAATACGTCGGGCCTGCCGATTCATGACATGGCCGAAGGGCGCAGCCTGGACTTCCGCCAGCACTTCATGGGCACGCACTTCTTCAATCCGCCGCGTTACATGAAACTGATCGAGGTGATCCCAACGCCTGATTCTTTGCCCGGCGCCGTGGAATTCGTCACGCACTTTTGCGAGCGCACCCTGGGCAAAGGGGTGGTGGTGTGCAAAGACACGCCCAACTTCATCGCCAACCGCATCGGGCAAATCGCGGCCTCCTTCACCATTGACTATGGGCTGGCCAACGGCTATACGGTGGAAGAGGTGGACGCGTTGACCGGGGAGTTGATCGGCCGCCCCAAGATGGGTACCTTTCGCCTGGCCGACCTGGCCGGCATCGATGTGGCCTACTACGTGAGCAAGAATTTGCACGGGCTGCTGCCCAACGATCCGGATCGCGAGGTCCTGGCTTCGCCGCGGCTGGTGGCCCTGTTCGAGGGAATGTTGAGCCGCAACTGGCTGGGCAATAAGACCAACCAGGGCTTCTATAAGCAGGTGACGGGCGCGGGGGGTGTGAAGGAGTTCTGGAGCCTGGACCCCGCGACGTTCGAGTACCTGCAGCCGCAGAAGCCGCGCTGGAAGAGCGTGGGCGACCATCGCGCCAAGCCGCTGGCAGAGCGCCTGCGCGCCCTGGTCGCGGCCGATGACCGCGCCGGTCAGCTCATCTGGTTCGTGCTCAGCCGCACGCTGGCCTACGCGGCCAACCAGGTGCCGGAGATCAGCGACACGGTGGAGGCGGTGGACCAGGCGCTGCGCTGGGGCTTCAACTGGGAACTGGGGCCGTTCGAGATCTGGGATGCGCTCGGCGTGCCGGAGACGGTCAAGCGCATGGAGGCAGACGGGCTGAAGGTGGCGCCGTGGGTCAAGCAGATGGTGGCGCGTGGGCATCGCCATTTCTACTCACGCGAGGGCGATTACCTGTTCCACTACCGGCCCTTGCGCCGGCAGTTCGAGGCGGATGACCTGGATGAGAATCTGATCTCGCTCGCCATGTGGAAGGAACGCCGGCATCACCGCCTGATCGAGCGCAACCCCAGCGCCAGTCTGCTGGACATGGGCGATGGCGTGCTGCTGGTGGAATTTCATTCCAAGATGAATGCACTGGATGACGACGTCACCAAGATGATCGAGCTGGGCATGGACCGCCTGCGCACCGACTTCGAGGGCATGGTGATCGGCAACCAGGGCGAGCAGTTCTGTGTGGGCGCCAACTTGGCTGCCGTGGGCATGGGCGCGCAGATGAAACAGTGGAAGCAGTTGGACATGGCGGTGAGCCGTTTGCAGGAAGCTCTGCAGCGCATTCGTCGGGCCAACAAGCCGGTGGTGACAGCGCCCTTTGGGCTGGCCCTGGGCGGCGGCGCGGAAGTGGCTATGGCCGGCGACCGTGTGGTGGCCGCGGCCGAAACCTACATGGGCCTGGTGGAAGTGGGCGTGGGGCTGATCCCGGCCGGCGGCGGCTGCAAAGAGATCGTGCGCCGGTTGATTTCGCCGCACATGAAGGTGGATAATCCCTTCCCCGGCCCCTGGCTGCAAAACGCGTTCATGGCGGTGGGTCAGGCGCGCGTCAGCACCAGCGCGGAGGAAGCGCGCAGCATCGGCTTCCTCAGCCCGGACGATGTGGTGGTGATGAACAAGGATTATCTGCTGGCCGAGGCCAAGCGCGAGGTGTTGGCGATGGCGTCAGCCGGTTACAAGGCGGACCATCCGGTGCGCGACTGCTATGCTGCCGGGCGCGATGCGCTGGCGAATCTGATGATCGGCATCCACTTGATGCAGGAGGGCGGTTACATCAGTGCGTACGATGCGCATGTGGGACGCAAGCTGGCGTATGTGCTGTGCGGGGGTGACATCAGCCAACCACAGTGGGTGGACGAGAAATACTTCCTGGATCTGGAACGCGAGGCGTTCCTGTCGCTTTTGGGCGAGCCAAAGACCCTGGAGCGCATTTTCCATATGTTGCAGACGGGCAAGCCGCTGCGCAACTAGGCCGAGCAAGGAGAATTGAACGATGATGATGAAAGAGGCAGTCATTGTAGCGGCGGCGCGCACGGCAGTCGGAAAATCGGGCAAGGGATCGCTGCGCACCACGCGACCGGATGACCTGGCCGCGCTGGTGATTCAGGATGTATTGAAACGAGCGCCGGGCGTGGAGGCGTCGCAGATCGAAGATGTGATTATGGGCTGCGCGATGCCCGAAGCGGAGCAGGGCATGAACGTGGCGCGCATCGCGGCGATGCGCGCGGGCCTGCCGCACGAGGTGGCAGGGCAGACGGTCAATCGTTTCTGCTCGTCAGGCTTGCAGACGATCGCGCTGGCCAGCCAGCAGATCATGACCGGCATGGGTAAGGCCATTCTGGCCGGCGGCGTGGAGAGCATGAGCATGGTGCCGATGAGCAGCAACAAGTTCATGGCGAATCCGTGGCTGGCGAGCAATTACCCGGCGGCTTACACCAGCATGGGCATCACTGCGGAGAATGTGGCGCGCCAGTTCAACATCACCCGTGCGGACCAGGACGCCTTTGCCCTGCGTTCGCATCAGCGGGCCACGGCCGCGATTCAGGGCGGCAAGTTCAAGCAGGAGATCACGCCGGCGCCGGTGGAACTGACGGAGATCGAAATCGGGTCGTGCAAGCGCGTGACGCGATCTTTCACGTTCGACACCGATGAAGGACCGCGTGCCGACACGACGCTGGAGGCGTTGGCGAAGCTGCGGCCGGTGTTTCACGTCAAGGGCACGGTGACCGCGGGCAATTCCAGCCAGACGAGCGACGGCGCGGCCGTGGCGCTGGTGATGGAGCGGGAGGAGGCGCTGCGCCTGGGACTAAAACCGCTGGCGCGCTTCGTGGGCTTCGCGGTGGGCGGGGTGCCGCCCGATGTGATGGGCATTGGCCCCATCGCGGCCATTCCCAAGGTGCTGAAGCTGACCGGGCTGAACGTGAGCGATATTGATCTCATCGAGTTGAACGAGGCTTTCGCGGCGCAGTCGCTGGCGGTGGTGCGTGAGCTGGGATTGGATGAGAACAAGGTCAATGTCAACGGCGGCGCGATTGCGTTGGGACATCCGTTGGGCTGCAGCGGCGCCAAGCTGACGGTGCAGCTCATTCACGAGTTGCAGCGCCGCGGCGGTCGCTATGGCATGGTGACGATGTGCATTGGCGGCGGCATGGGCGCCGCCGGCATCTTCGAGAATCTTCAGTAAATTGGCGAGACGCCAGATGTCTTGCTTGCACGAGAGTGCGGCGAAGAGGCGTCTCGCCGACAGAAAAACGAAAGAGGGACCACAAGCATGGAAGAGAAATTGCAGAGGATGATGGATTCGATGCCGGCGGCGTTCAATCCAGAGGCCGCGGAGGGAGTCGAGGCCACCATTCAGTATCACCTGACCGGTGAAGGCGCCAGCGATTGGGGCATTCGCATCGCGGATGGGGCCTGCACGGTGGACAAGGGCGCAATGGAGAATCCAACGCTGACGCTGACGATGGACAGCCAGGATTACGTGGATATGATCGCGGGGCGCCTGAACGGCATGAGCGCGTTCATGAGCGGCAAGCTGCAGCTCGACGGCGATATCATGCTGGCTACCCGCCTGTTCACGATGTTCAAGATGGGCCGCTAACAATTTCCAAAGGAGGCGCCGCTCTCATGCACCCTACACGTTTGGGCCGGTTGTGGACGCGGCGCCTCACGCGTCTGCTCGTTCTTCTGCTGATCGCTTCTTCTGCTCTCTTCCTCACGGCTTGCGCCAAAAAACTCCCCGATGGGCTGGGCGCGATCGCCTGGATGGCAAGCGCCGGTCAAAACTATGACATCTGGCTGCTGGAGAATGCCGGCGCGGCGCCGCGCCCGCTCACCGCCACCGCAGACTTGCTGGAAGGCGCGCCGGCCTGGTCGCCTGATCACCGACAGCTTGCGGTGCAGGGCTTTCGGCAGAGCAGCGCGGGGCTGTTCCTGCTGGACGTTGGCCCAGGCCGCGCCGCGCCGCAGCCCCTTGCCGCGGGCGCGGCAGCCGATCAGTCTGACGGTGAGCCAACCTGGAGTCCGGACGGCAGCCAACTGGCGTTCGTGTCCGATCGGACGGGCCGGCGTTCGCTGTTTGTCATCAACCGCGATGGCAGCGGGTTACGCAGCCTGGACACAGGCAATACCGCGGGCGAGGATGAGGGCGGGCCTGACTGGTCGCCGGACGGCAAGCAGATTGTGTTTCATCGTTTTGCCAGCGGCGAGCCTTTCGCCAACATCTTCATGGTGGGTGCGCAGGGCGGCGAAGCCCGGCCGCTGACCACGCTGCGCGCGCGCAACATCG
>JAYRVL010000433.1:0-2037 GCA_041918575.1 Anaerolineae bacterium
CGGCTCGACCTGTCCGTGCTGCGCATCTCACACGATCTCAACCTGCGCCCCATCCGGCCCAGCCAACTGAATCTGCCTTTCGTTGCCCTGGGCGACTCCGACAACGTGGATGTGGGCGATGAACTGAACATCTTCGGCTATCCGAGCATTGGCGGCGACACCGTGACCTATACACGCGGCGTTGTCAGCGGCTTCACGCTGGACGCCAGTATCGAGGGCCGGGCCTGGATCAAGACCGACACCACGATTGCCGGCGGCAACAGCGGCGGGACAGCGGTTGACGCCGATGGTCTGCTGGTGGGCGTGCCGACGATCGCGGCCGCCGGCGAGGACACGGACGTGGTTGATTGTCGCCCGGTGAACGACACCAATCACGATGGCAAGCTTGACGACAAGGATTCCTGCGTGCCGATCGGCGGCTTTCTGAACGGATTGCGCCCGGTGAACCTGGCCAAGCCGCTGATCGAGGCGGCGCGGCAAGGAGTGGCTTCGCCGGGTCAGAGCAATCCAGGCGGCGGCGAGACTGCGCCGGCGCCGGCGAGTCAGCCGCGCTTCTTCAACCTGCAATTTGCGTCCGGCGTGAGCGAGTCGCAGCAGCCAACGACGCTGATCAGCAGCCTGCCCTCCGGCAGCCGCCAGATGTACATCTTCTTCGACTACGAGAATATGGCCGATGGGATGCGTTGGGAGATGCAGGTCTCCAAAGATGGCAAGGACGAACCAGATCTGGGACTACCGGCCGACGGCTGGGTCGGCGGTGTGACGGGCAACTGGTGGGTCGGTTGGAGCGACACCCCCTTCGCCGACGGCCTGTATCGCATGCGCTTGCTGGTCGAGGGGCGTCAGGTGGCCGAAACCCAGATTCAGGTTGGCGTCGAAACGCCGCGCGCGCCCGCGTTTGCCAATATCGTCTTCAGCCAGGACTACACGAGTGCGGGCGAACCGTCCGAGCCGAGCCGCCTCTTCCCGGAGGGGACCAAGCGCCTTTACTGGTTCTTCGAACATCAGAACATGGCCGTTGGCGCCCAGTGGGGTTACACCTGGTTCTTCGAAGGCAAGGCGGCGGATAGCGCCACGCTGGCCTGGGATGGGCCGCCCAACGGCCTGATGCGCATGGCGCTGACCAACGACGCCGGCATGGCAGCGGGCAACTGGCGCTTGGAGTTGACGATCGGCGATCGGCCGGCAGCCCGCGCCGATTTGACCGTCGCCGGCAAGCAGGGCGGCGGGCCTGTCTTCCAGCCGTTCGTCTTTTCGCGCAACGTGGATAACAAGACGGGCAAGCCGCTCGACACGGAGAGCAGCTTTCCGGCCGGCATCACCGCTTTCTACGCCTTTTCGGACTTCACCGGCATGCAGAACGGCTTGAAGTGCGCCAACCGCCTGTATCTGAACGGCGCCAAGATCATGGATAATGCCTATGTGTGGGGCGACGAGTGGCTGCCCTGGGCAGGCGAGTCGGGAACCTGGTCGAACGTGTACAGCGCCAGCGGCAACGAAATGCCCAACGGCGAGTACACGTTGGAACTGGTGGTGGAAGGTCAGGTGGTGCAGCGAGGTTCGGTGACGATCGGCGGCGCTGCGCCGGCGTCCACCCCCGCGCCCACGCCCACGCCCACGCCCGCGCCCGTCAGTCCTGCCGATGGCGTGCAGGTGCAGGGGGTCATCAGCGACGCGGACACAGGGCGGCCCATTGCCGGGGCGTTCTTCATCGTGCTCAAGCCGGGGATCAAGGTCAGCGCGTTCAAGTGGACCGACGACGAGGTCTACTCGATGACCAAGAGCGACCGCCAGGGCGTCTTCCAACTGCCGTTGCCGCTGTTGCGTAGTCAGTGCTACAGCGTCGTGATTGCGGCCGAGGGCTACTGGGCGCACAATGAGGATGACGCCTGCGTCAATCAGAAGACGCCAGACCAGGTGGAGATGCAGATTCAGATGCAAAAACGCTGACGCGAATCACCTGACAATTGGAACTGCTGCCTAAACCCATGACCCCCACCAAACAACAAGGCCGGCCCACAGACCACAGCCTGCGAC
>JAYRVL010000434.1:0-6272 GCA_041918575.1 Anaerolineae bacterium
ATGCCTCACGCCTTACGCCTGGCGGTTGAGCAGCCCCAGGGCAAGTTCGCGCAGGTTGTCGCCGGCGGGGGGAATGAGTTGCGCGGCGTGGAGCGCCTGCAGGGCGGCTGTGCTGTAGGTTTCTACCAGGGCCGCGGCGTGCGCGTGGGCGCCGGCGGTGTCCAGCAGGGCCAGGACCGCGGGAACTTCGGCCGCGGTCAGGCGGGGGCGGGCGTAAAGGCTGCGCAGCGCGACGCCCTGCGGGCCGTTGAGCGCCCAGAGCACGGGCAGCGATTTTTTGCGCGTCAGGATGTCGCTGGCCGCGGATTTACCCGTTTTCTGTTCATCGCCCCAGATGCCGAGAATGTCATCCTGAATCTGAAAGGCGAGACCGAGCGACTCGCCGAAGCGGTGCAGGGCCTGCAACTGCGGCGCTCGGGCGCCGCCCAGCCCGGCGCCGATCTCCACACTGGCGGCCAAGAGTGCGGCCGTTTTGCTGCGAATCATGTGCAGGTAGTCATCGGTGGTGACATCCAGGCGGGCCTCGAAGCCCATGTCCAGGTGCTGACCTTCGGTGAGGGCGATGCAGGCATGGACGAAGCGCTGCACCGTTTCCATTACCAGGCCAGCCGACGTCGCGGGCGCCAGGTTGAGCAGGCTCTGAAACGCGTAGGCGAAGAGCGCGTCACCCACGTTGATGGCCTGCGGCTGTCCCCACAACGCCCAGACCGTGGGGCGATGACGCCGCGTGGGGCTGTTGTCTTCTACATCGTCATGCACCAGGGAGAAGTTGTGCAGCAGCTCCAGCGCGGCTGCGGCCGGTAGGGCCAGCGCCGGATCGCCGCCGGCGGCTGCGCAGCCGAGCAGGCAGAGCAGGGGGCGGATGCCCTTGCCCATGTTGGCCTGCGCCGGCCGGAATTCCTCATTTAGCCAGCCCATGTGATAGCGTATCATCGCGTAGTGCGTGCCTTCGGCCAGCCGCGGGGCGGCCAGAGTCTGACGCAAGGTCAGTTCGACGCGCGGCAGGTAGGCAGCGGCGAAGGAGGCGAGCGTGGTTGAGGGCGTGGTAGAGGGAGAAAAAGACATGAATGGTGATGCTCCTTGCTCGACCCCGGTCAGGCCACGCGCAGCAGGCGGCCCGGCGCGGCCAACGCCTCGATGTCCGGCGCGCCGGCGCAGAACATGCCGATGCGCATCTCCTCGACCAGGGCGTCAATTGTGTCAAGCACTGCCTCGGTGGAAACCGCGGCCGCCTTGAGGAACGGCCCGGCCAGGCCCACCAGGTCCGCGCCCAGGGCCATGCACTTGAGTGCGTCCAGGCCACTGCGGATGCCGCCGCTGGCGATGAGAGGTGTGTGCGGCAGGCTGGCGCGGCATTCGGTCAGGGCGACGGCGGTGGGCAAGCCCCAATCGGCAAAGGCGCGGGCGAGATGGCGCAGGCGCTCGCTGGGCGCGCGGTAAAGCTCCACCTGGCTCCAGGAGGTGCCGCCCGCGCCGGCCACATCAATGGCCGCGATGCCGGCGTTAACCAGCTGGCGAGCCAGGTCGCCGCCGATGCCCCAACCCACCTCTTTGGCGATGACCGGCACAGGGAGGTCGTGACAAACCCGGGCAATTTTGGACAGCAGGCCGGACCAGTTCCAGTTGCCGTCCGCTTGCAGCGCCTCTTGCAGCGGGTTCAGGTGAAGAATGAGCGCGTCGGCCTCGATCATCTCTACGGCCCGGCGGCAGTGATCCACCGTGTAGCCGTAGTTCAACTGCACCGCGCCCAGGTTGGCCAGCAGCAGAATGTCGGGCGCGACGCGGCGCACCTGGAAGGTGACGGCGGTCTCCGGCGCTTCCAGCGCGGTGCGCTGTGAGCCGAGGCCCATGGCCAGACCGCGCGCCTGCGCCGCCTCGGCCAGGCGCAGGTTGATCTCCTGGGCGCGGCCGACGCCGCCGGTCATGGACGAGATGAGCAGCGGCGCGGCCTGGCGTTTGCCCAGGAAGGAGTGCTGCAGCGTCACCGCGGCCAGATCAAGCTCGGGCAGGGCCTGGTGGCGAAAGCGATAAGACTCGAGACCGGTGGTCAGGGTGGGGAAGGCAACGTCTTCTTCCAGGTTGATGCGAATGTGGTCGGCCTTGCGCTCCTTGTGGGGCTGGCCGGGATCTGCCTGCATGTGGTGTGTGTGGTTCCTTCCGTGACTGGTGTTGCTCAAGGCGTTCGCTTGCGTGGACGCAATGCCGTTCGGCGGCGGATGCCTGAACAGAGTTACCCGTAACTTTGTTGACGTTTTGGTGTTGAAAGACGTGCGGCGAACGACATTCGCCATCATCTTACCAGGCGCTGATAGCCTTGTCAAGCCTGAATTGACAGTGCCTGACAAGCCTGCTAGAATAACCGAAAGGTTGAGTTGAGCAGCCCCGCTGTACATTTTCAAGCTATCATTGGCGAGTACGAACGTGTAAAGGGAGGAATTCTCACGTGAACGACACTTACGAACGAATCAAGAAGATCATCGTCGAACAGTTGGGTGTGGACGAGGATCGTGTGACCATGGATGCCAGCTTCCGTAAGGACCTGGAGGCCGATTCACTCGACCTGGTTGAGTTGATCATGGCCTTCGAAGAGGAATTTGGCGGCGAGATCAGCGATGAAGAGGCCCAGAAGATCACCACTGTGGGCGAGGCCGTAGCGTACATGGATGCGCATGCGTAAATGTGCGAGCAGCAGGGCCATACCGGGGTTGCCTGGCAATCGCCGGTTTTTTGTGCCCTGACGCTTGCTTGATTTTCTTTGCATCATCTTCTAGTCCATTTTGCTCGATATTGCTCGATATTGCTCGATATTGCTCCATTGCCTGACAAAGGCCCGCTGACAAAGGGACGTGATTCTCGCCTGGCCCAAGCGCCGGGCGCCATCACCGGTCGATCGGTCAAGCGGGTTTTTGTTTGGAGATTTGGAAATGGTGTATCATGATCAGCGTTTCTGCGATCATTCTGGCCGGCGGCGAAAGCCGGCGCATGGGGACGAACAAGGCGCTGCTGGCGTTGGACGGTCAGCCGTTGATTGCGCACGTCGCGGCCCGCTTGCAGCCGCTGGCCGCTGATCTGATCGTTGTCACCAACACGCCAGAGGTGTACGCGTTCCTGGCGCGCGATTTTAATGCCCGTTTGATTCCCGATGCGCTGCCCCTGCGCAGTTCGCTGGTGGGGCTTTTTTCGGGCCTGGTCGCGGCCCGCGGGGAACTGGCCCTGGCGGTGGCCTGCGACATGCCGTTCTTGAACCCCGACCTGCTGGCCTACATGCTGACCCTGGCGCAGGCGGGCTACGATGTGGTGACGCCGGCCGTGGATGGCCTGCTGGAGCCGCTGCATGCGGTCTATCGGCCTGCCGCCTGCGCGCCTGCGATCGAGCGCAGCCTGGCTGCGGGCGACCGGCGCATGGTGTCGTTCTACGAGGCGGTGCGGGTGCGCCCGCTGACCGCGGCGGAGGCGGCGCGCTTCGATCCCGAACGCCTCTCTTGGGTCAACGTGAACACGCCGGAGGAATGGAAACAATGGCAAATGTTTTCGAACGCGTCAAAGCCCTGACCCGGTTGATTCCACGCGGCCGCGCGGTCACCTACGGCCAGGTGGCGGCCTGGATGGGCGAGCCGCGCGCGGCGCGCACGGTGGGCTGGGCCTTGCACGGCTTGACGCACGAGGAGGCCGCGGGCGATGTGCCCTGGCATCGCGTGGTGGGCAAGGCCGGGCCGCACTTTGGCCGCGTCACCACCAGTTGTGAAACGCACAGCGCCGAGCTGCAGCGCCAACTGCTGGAGGATGAAGGGATCGAGTTCGATCTTTACGCGCGCATTGACCTGAACCGCTTCGGCTGGGACGGCCCCGCCTGGCCCGTTTTGGAACAGATTTTGTAACACAGTCCCCTGGATTGTGGACAGTGCAACCCAGAGGATTGCGTTACGTGTAGCACGATCCCCTGGATTGTGAACCCATCGAGGAGAAAGATTCATGCGAGAAATTACGATCGCCGTGGTGCAGTTTCAACCAACTCTGAACGAACCGGACGAGAATATCCGCCGCATGTCCGATTTCGTCAACAAAATTTGCACCGAGCAGCCGGTTGACCTGGTGGTTTTCCCGGAGCTGACCACCACCGGCCACGAGTGCGGCCTGCGTTTCACCGACTATGCCGAAACCGTGCCCGGCCCCACCGTCAGCCGCATTGCCAAGGATGCCGCGCAATACAACACCCACGTCGTCTTCGGCATGGTGTCCAAGGCCAAAGTAGAGAGTGTGCTCTACAACACCGCGGTGGTTATCGGGCCGGACGGGGAACTGATCGGCAGCTATGGCAAAGTTCACCTCAAGGGCGAAGAACGCCTGGCCTTCCGCAACGGTTTCCGCTTCCCGGTCTTCGAGACCGAATGGGGCAACCTGGGGGTGCTGGTTGGCTGGGACATGGCCTTCCCCGAAGCGGCGCGCAGCCTGGCCCTGGATGGCGCGGACGTGGTGGCGGTGTGCGCCAACTGGGAGCTGCCGCATCAGGACGAATGGCGCGCCTACTGCGTGGCCCGCGCGTGCGAGAATTCGGTCTTCGTCGCGGCGGCCAACCGCGTGGGCGAGGAGCCGAGCTATCAGTTCTTTGGCGACTCCATGGTGCTCAGCCCCCGCGGGGAACGCTACACCGGCCTGGAAGACAACGCCGAAGGCTACGGCATTGCGCGCATCAACCTGGACCTGGTGCGCCAGGCCCGCGAAGAATTCCAACTTTTCCAGTGCCGCCAACCGCTGGCGTATCGGAATGTGGTGAGGAAGTATTAGGCGAATGCTGAATGATGAATGCTGAATGATGAAGGTCATTGATTTACGTTCGGATACGATTACGCGGCCGACGCTGGCGATGCGGCTGGCGATGGCGAACGCGGTGGTGGGCGATGATGTGCTGGGCGATGACCCAACGGTGCAGCGGCTGGAAGCTCTGGCCGTGGCGCGGCTGGGCAAGGAAGCGGCCCTGTTCGTGGCCAGCGGCCACATGGGCAACCTGGTCTCCCTGCTGACGCACTGCGGCCGCGGGGACGAGATCATCGTGGGCGATCAGGCGCACATCTTCTATTATGAACAGGGCAGCGCGGCCGTGGTGGGCGGTATTCAGCCGCGCACGGCGCCCAATCAGGCCGATGGTACGATGGCTCTCGATCAGATCGAGGCGGCGATTCGCGGCGATGATGTGCATTTTCCGCGCACGCGGCTGATCTGCCTGGAGAATACGCACAACCGCTGCGGCGGCCCGGCCCTGCCGGCGGCCTATGTGCAGGCGGTGGGCGCGCTGGCGCGGCGTTATGGCTTGAAACTGCATGTGGACGGCGCGCGCGTGTTCAACGCCGCCGCGGCCCTGGGCGTGGACGTGCGGGAACTGGTCGCGGACGCGGACTCGGTCTCGTTCTGCCTGTCGAAGGGCCTGGCCGCGCCGATCGGCTCGGTGGTGTGCGGTTCTGTCGCGTTCATCCAGCAGGCGCGGCGTAACCGCAAGCTGCTGGGCGGCGGTATGCGTCAGGCCGGCGTGATTGCCGCGGCCGGCATCGTGGCCCTGGAACAGATGGTGGAGCGGCTGGGGGACGATCATGCCAACGCGCAACGCCTGGCCGCGGGCCTGAGTCAGATTCCCGGCCTGGCCGCGGACCCCGCGCGTACCCAGACCAACATCGTGATGTTCGAGCTGACCCGTGAGGAAATGACCCCCGCGCACCTGCAGAGCGCCCTGGAGGCGGCGGGCGTGCGCGTCTTCACCGTGGGCGGCCGGCGGCTGCGCGCCGTGACCCACTACGAAGTCAGCGCGGAGGACATCAACGAGGCGCTGGAGCGCGTGGCAGCCGTCATGGCCTGATGTGACCGCGTCCTTTGCCGCCTGAAAACTTGACGAAAGCCCCCGTGCATGGTAAGATGCCGTCCGTCAGGTTGAACACAGTTCAGCCCGACAAGGGGGCGTGGTGTAGCGGTTAACATGTCGGCCTGTCAAGCCGAAGACCGCGGGTTCAAATCCCGTCGCTCCCGCTCGAAGCAAGAACGCCTGTGCATTTATTGCACAGGCGTTTTTGTTTTGCCGGCTGGACGCAGGGTTATTGAGCCGTAACCGTTGTTTCCGCAGAAGTTCTCTTTGAACGCCTGCTGCCTGTCAGATCGAGTTTTTGGATCGGTCCATGATATCATGAGCCGGCGGCCGCGCGCTGGTTCTGATCCAACTTCTGTTCACCTACGCGCCGTTCATGAATAGCTTCCTGTCCAGCGCACCATCGGCAGAGTTTGCCAAG
>JAYRVL010000435.1:0-5023 GCA_041918575.1 Anaerolineae bacterium
CGGAACGCCCCTTCGCCCCGAATTCATTCGGCGGCGACCTCGCGGCGGAACGCCCCTTGGCCCCGAATTCATTCGGCGGCTGAAGATGCACGAGTTGGCGGTGACGCAGGGCATCCTACAGGTGGCGCTGACAACGGCCAGCCAGCATCAGGCGCGCCGCATCCGCGCCATCGAGCTGGTCATCGGCGATCTGAGCAGCATCGTGGATGATTCGGTGCAGTTCTATTTCGACATCCTGAGCCGCGACACGCCCGCGGCCGGCGCGCATCTGCGCTTTCGCCGCGAAGCGGCCATCCTCGCCTGTTGGGACTGTGCGCAGCAAACGGCCGTCACCCCGCCGCTGCCCGCCGCCTGCCCGCACTGCCGCGGAACGCACGTGCAGGTGAGCGGCGGCGCGGCGTTTCAGATCGCCAGCATCGACGTAGATGACGTGGATGACGTGGACCATGCCTGATCTCCCCGTGTACGGAACCAAAACCAGATGACGACAACCATTGCCGTGGCCCAACCGATCCTCAGCGCCAATGACAAGGTTGCGGCTGCCAACCGCGCCGCGCTCGACGCGGCCGGCGTGCTGGCGCTCAACCTGATGGCCTCGCCGGGCGCGGGCAAAACCAGCTTCATCCTCGCCACAATCGGCCGTCTGCCCGCGGCGCAGCGCCCAGGCGTCATCGAAGGCGACCTGGCTTCACGCATAGACGCCGATCGCATTGCCGCGGCCGGCGTCCCGGTAGTGCAGATCAACACCGGCGGCGGCTGTCACCTGGACGCGCCGATGATTCAGACGGCGCTGCCCGGCCTGCCCCTGACCGATCTCGACCTGCTCTTCATCGAAAATGTGGGCAACCTGGTTTGTCCGGCCAACTTCGCGCTGGGCGCCCATGCCAATGTTGTCATTGCCAGCGCGCCCGAAGGGCACGACAAGCCGTACAAATACCCCGGCATGTTCGCCAGCGCCGCTGTGGTCATCCTCAACAAGGCCGACCTGCTGGCCGTTTTCGATTTCGATGTGGACTACTTCCAGCACGGAGTGCGCATGGTCAACCCCGCCGCGCCGCTGTTCGTGCTTTCCTGCCGCAGCGGCGCCGGCTTCGAACCGTGGATGCAGTGGCTGGCGACGGCCATTCATCGCGAGGAAAAATAGGAGCGTTCTTATGTGCCTCGGACTTCCGGGCCGTGTCCTGACCATCGAGCCAAACCCATTGGGGATGACCATGGGCATGGTTGATTTTGCCGGCGAGATTCAGCGCGTCTGCCTGGCCTACGTGCCGGAGGCGCAGGTGGGCGATTACGTGTTGGCGAACATCGGTTTTGCCACCGCGCGCCTCAGCGCGGACGAGGCGCAGGAGGTGTCAACCTTCCTATGCGACCTGGACGACCTGCTCGACGCTGACCTGGCGCCCCCAACCGTAGGTCACGCCTCCCGCGTGACGACGCTCCCCCAACCGTAGGTCACGCCTCCCGCGTGACGACGCCCTCAGCCGCAGAGCTTGCTTCTCTCGTCCAACGTCGTCCGGCCAGGAGGCCGGACCTACGCGCTCGCCTGAACAGCTATAACGACTTGAACACCTTGGCCAGACTCTCGCCGAACACCGACAGGTCCCATTCGCAAACCCAACCGAATGGGGTGAGGGTGACGCGATAGCCGGTGTTGCGCAGCCGTGCGGCTGCAGCCTGCAAAAACGCTTCGGCAAACTGCGGCGACGCGCTGGCCTCGGCCAGGTGCGTGAACGAGTGCAGCACGACTTCCTTGAAGCCGCGCTTACCGGCCAGCCATTTGACGTTCTTGACGAATTTTGTTTCCAGCCCGGCCGCGTTCGCCTCATCCTGCGGCTCAGCATGCACGAAGATGATCGCCGCATCCGCCAGTCGCACTTCGCCGGCCGCCTCTGCGGCGTCGGGCAGCATCTTCTCGAACGGCCGGAAGGCGAACTCCCTGGCGAGAAACATCAAGACCTTCATCAGAACACCAACACCTGGTCGGCCGTCACGGTCCATTCGCCCAGCAGCGCCATGTTGCCGGGTTTGACCCCTTCGCTAATGCGCTCAGGCCCGATCCCGCGGGCCTCGACGCATGACACTCAGGTGGCAACCTCGCCGCGGCGCGCCGCCGATTTCAACATGCGCTCGACGTTGTAATAACCGTCGGGCGTCTTTTGGCCGGCCAGGGCGCAGTTCACCCCGTCGCCTACCAGGAAGACCCGCACCTGGATTTCCGGTCGCTTGACCAGATCCAGCGCCAGGCGCAGCGCGTTGTAAGGGCGCTCGCTGCCGTAAGGCGCATCATTGATGATGAACAAATAGGTTTTCAGATTGGATGTCATAGATTGCCTCGTCGCAAAGTTATCTGTGATTCAACGCACCGCGGCGCGCACCGCCTGCGCCGAGGTCAGCGTCAGTACATGCTGCGCCAGCCCGGTCAGCGCCTGACGGTTGAGGGTGCGCAGCAACTGCTTGGCGGCCGGAATTGCGGCCGGGTTCATGCTGAACTCGTCCAGCCCCAGCCCCAGCAGGATCGGAATGGCGACCAGGTCGCCGGCCAGCTCACCGCAGACCCCCACCCAACGCCCGTGCGCATGACCGGCCGCAATCACCTGGGCAATCAGGCGCAGCACGGCCGGGTGCAGCGCGTCGGCCAGGTGCGCCACCCGCGTGTTCCCCCGTTCAGCCGCCATCGTGTACTGCGTCAAATCGTTGGTGCCAATGCTGAAAAAGTCAACCGCGGGCGCCAGCTTGTCGGCCAACACCGCCGCCGCTGGAATCTCGATCATGATCCCGACCTGCAGCTCGGCCGGCGCCGGCGCGCCGGCCGCGGTCAGCTCAGCCTGCACCCGCTCCAGCCAGCCCCGCGCCATCAGCACCTCGTCATAGGTCGCAATCATCGGGAACATGATGCGCACGCGGCGCCCGGCGGCCGCGCTGAGCAGGGCGCGCAACTGCGGCTCGATCAAGTCCGGGCGCTCCTGGTACAGGCGCACGGCGCGCGCGCCCAGGAACGGGTTGTCCTCATGACCCAGGTTGACATAGGGCAGTTCCTTGTCTCCCCCCACGTCCAGGGTGCGCACAACCACCGGCCGCTGTCCCATCACCGCAAAGATGGCGCGGTAGATTTCCTCCTGCTCCGCCTGCGTGGGCGCCAGCTCGCGATTCAGATAAAGAAACTCCGTGCGCAGCAGCCCCACCCCTTCCGCGCCCGCTTCGATGGCCCGCTGCGCGTCGGCCACGCTGCCGATGTTGGCAACCACCTCGACATGCACCCCGTCCATGGTCACCGCGGGCTGTTGACTGACCGCCGCGGCCGCTGCATGCGCTGCCAGCCAGGCGCGGCGCCGGCCTTCCCAGGCCGCCGCCTCCTCCGGCGACGGCGCCAAGAAAAACTCGCCGCTTTCGCCATCCACCGCGGCCAGCGCGCCGACCGGCGCGGTCAACAGGCGGCTGCCCAGACCCACCACGGCCGGAATACCCAGCGTGCGCGCCAGAATCGCGCTGTGCGAGGTGGCGCCGCCTCGCGCCGTACACAACGCCAGCACCTTGTCGCGCTCCAGGTTGGCGGTGTCGCCAGGCGCCAGGTCCTCGGCCACCAGGATGGCCGGCGCCTCCAGACGAAAGACCGTAGTCTCACCCGCCAGCGCCCACAGCACCTGGCGACCCACATCGCGCACATCGGCTGCGCGCGCCTGCAAATAGGCGTCGTCCAGGCCGGCGTAGGCCGCGGCCATCGTTTCGACGGCCTCCTGCCAGGCGTCCTCCGCGCTCAGCGCCTGGGCGATGATGGCCGCCTGCACCGGCTCGAGCAGGGCCGGGTCATCGAGAAAGAGGAGATGGGCGTCGAAGATGGCCGCCTCGGCCGCTGCGCCCTGCTGCGTCAGGCGGTCGCGCGTGGCCCGGATCGCTTGCCGCGCCGCGTGTATGGCCGCCTGCAGACGCTGCCATTCGGCGGCCGGCGTGTTTGCGGCCCGTTGACGCCGCGTCGCCGGTGGCGCAGTCAGCTCGAAGCGCCGGATCGGGCCGATGGCGACGCCCGGCGCGGCCGCAATGCCGCGCAAGACCCGCAGCGGCTCTGACGGCTCGTCCGCAAGTGCGGGGGACGTCGGCGCGGCGACTGCCGGCGCCGGCGTTTCCCCGTCGCCCGGCGCGATCAGCCCATCGCCAAACCCTGCGTCGGCCAACTGCTGCAGCGCCGTCAGCGCGGCCTCTGCATCGGCTCCGCTGGCGCTGATCTCGATCTCATCGCCCTGGCGAATGCCCTGCGTCGCCACCAGGTTGATGCTGCGTGCGTTGACCGCCGGCCCCTGCCGCGTGACATTGCGCACCGTGATGCTGCTGCCGAAGCGGCCCACCGTCTGCACGAACAGCGCCGCGGGCCGGGCGTGCAGTCCCAAGCGGTTGCGCACCGCCAGGCGCCGCTGAATGACATGCCCCGCGACGCTGGCCGGAGACGGCTCAACCGGCGCGGCCGCCGGTACGCCCAGGTGGGTTGACTTGGGCAGCAGGGCGTTGCGCGCCTCCGCAGCCGTGGCTGCCAGGGAACTACCCAGGCCGGCCTGCACGGCCGCAGCCAGCGCGCCTTCGACCAGCGGCGCCTCGCACAGGAGAACCCGCTGCCGCGTCTCCTCAGGCAAGAAATCGAGCGCCATCTCCGCGCTGAGAACGGCGCTGCCCAGGTCCATCAACACCAGGACGCCATCAGGATCATCCACGGACTCGATGGCCCGCTGCACCAGGAACGGGTCCGTGCCGAGCGAGCGGGTCGCATCGTCCAGGCCGCCGGCCGCAGTGATTCTGACCGCCGGGCTAACCATCTGGCGCGCCAACTCCAGGACGCCCTGGGCAAGGGTGTAGCTGTGGGAAACAATGACGAGGCCAACCATGAGAAACCTCTCGTTTACGAGTTGATGGCTGGGATGCGGAGACGATACCACAGACCGATCGTCTTCGAGGCCAGCGGGGAAGACTCAGGCAAGAGCGGCCACCAGTTCGCGGCAGAAGTACGGGATGTCGGGCACGACACGGCCCCAAACCA
>JAYRVL010000436.1:0-1772 GCA_041918575.1 Anaerolineae bacterium
CGCCCGGCTACATCAAGGCATCGGTCGATGGTGGCGTCACCTGGTACAATGTCGCATCGTTCGTGCTCTCCGATCCGTTGGAGGCAATCGCCACGCACGCCGGCCACCCCGCCGTGACGTTTGCCGGCTACGACCGGGCGTTTTTGTTTATGCAGGCGTTGGATACAAACGGGCTGCTCTCGGAGTGGTGGGACGGTGACGCCCATCGCTGGCATAAGTAACGTGATGACCAGCTGATAGATTACGCGCTGACACAGGCCGGCTACGTGGACGGCCTGGATTACGTGTCGCAGGCGCATCACCGCGCGTATCCGGGCATCGCCGCCACGCTGGAGCCTGGCATGATTCCGGTTTCGTGGTTCTGGCTGGAGAACGAATCGCCCTGGGAGGAACTGCAACGCCTGGCCGGCGCGTGCCTGGGATATTTTCTGCACACGCCAGGCAGCCCGTCCAGCCCAAACGGATGGTTCCGGTACTGGAACATGGCGCACTGGCTGACACAGTTGGCGGGTGGGCCGCAGCTTACGCTGTACACCGGCAACATCCAGGACGTGACGCCGCGCTGGGACCCCAACGAACTGTACGGCAAGGTCACAACCGCCGTAACGCCGCGCGCGCCCGGCATGATTCGGGAGATTTGGCAAGCGCCCGCCTTGCCCTACCTGCGGCCTGGCGAGACGGTGCACCAGATTGCCAACGTATCCAGCCCGATGTATGCCGTGTACACGCCGGCGCGCGACACCGACTACTACGCAGCATCCACGACCGGCGTCAACCTGACCAACAGTATCGTGGTGTCAAGCTGGCAGCAGTACGCCCAGCGCGTCGAGTTCGACCTGACCAACAATCACGCCACACGTTCGGCGCAGTTTTACAAACTGCAACTGCGGGGGCGCACGCTCGAAGCCGGCGAAGAGCAGATGGCGGAGGCCGAATCGGACCTGACGTACTGGCAGGCCGGCACTCGCCCCAAGCGGGTTAGGGAGATGACCAACAACGCCTACATCCAGAGCATGAGTCACGGCGACACGATTGCCCAGGTGCTGCTGAGCGCGTCTGAGACGATGCGCTTTCGGGCCAAGGCGATGCTCACCAGCGCCACGGCGCACCCACGCCGGCGTCTGGGTGACGTGGTGCGGCTGGTCAATACGCGGTCGGGGTGGGACGTGCTATGCGTGCTCACGGCGCTGTCATGGCGGCTGGCAGACGGGCGGTTCCAGCAGGAGATCGAGATCGTGGACGCGCGCGCGTTCTATCCCAGGTCTGAGTTTTTCACCTGCGGCCGGCACGCCCTCGGTGCGGCGCCGCCCCCGCCTGGTGGGGCCGAGTCGAGCGAAGTGGTGCCGACTGCGGCGCTGTTTTGGTAGGAGGCGATCATGCCCTGGACACATCCCGCACGATTCAACGAATCCAGCCCCGTACGCGCGGCGGACCTGAATGACCTGGCCGTCGATCACGAGCTGCTGCTTGGCGACGTGGCCCGCGCCAACCTGCCCATCGCGTCGCCAATCTGGCGCACCGACCTGGGGGATTTTTACAAGGATTTGGCGATGTGGCACCGGGCGCGGTATCTGTGGCTGCGGGTGACAGGGCTGCGGGTGACGTGGTGGCTGCGGGTCAACGGCGTCGAGGTTGTGCGGCGCACGTGGGCGGGGGGATCGACTGAGGTGACGTGGACGGAAACCATCGACCTGAGCGTCACCAACCCCAACCTGGTGTTGGGGAGAATCTACAACTGCTCCATCGACTATGAGTACGCCGGCCCCGGCACC
>JAYRVL010000437.1:0-3572 GCA_041918575.1 Anaerolineae bacterium
AGGATTTGCGGGTCGGTGGCGCTGCCTTCATAGATGGCTTCGGTTGGCAGTTCACGATGGATGCGCGCCAGGATGTCCGGGCGACTTTCGACGAGACGAATATCATGGTTCTGGGCCAGGAGCAGGGTGGAGAGCTGAGTGCCGGTGCGCCCCCCGCCGGCGATGAGAACGAACATAGGTTATTACCTCCGCGGCGCCGCCAGGCGCTGACGCACTGCTTCGATGCCGGTTTGGGATGCGCTCAGGTGCAGGATGTCACCCGCAGCCACGGGGGTATCGGGCGTAGGCTGCATGGCGCGGCCGGCGCGCGTCAGGGAGACGACCATGCACTGCCCAGGGGGGACGATGTCCTGCACGACTCTGCCCTCCCAGGACTGCTGGATCAGCATTTCGTACACTTCGATCTCACCGTTGCCGGCCGAAAAGACGGTGCGCAGCGCGCCGGGGGCCAGCATTTCTTCCATGCGTTGGGCGCCCCAACTGCTGGAGCTGACGATTTGCAGGCCAAATGCCTCGTGCATGGGGCGGTAGCGAGGGTCGAAGTTGCGCACGACGACATTGGGAATGTGGTAGACGGTGCGCGCCACGTGGCCGATGACGGCGTTGATGGTGTCGGAGCTGGTGACGGCGGCCAGGGCGTCGGCGCCATCGAGTCCGGCGCGATTGAGCATGTCGCTGGAAAGCACGTCGCCTTCCAACATGCGGCCTCGAAAATCGGGCGGCAGATTGAGAAAAGCGTCGCCGCTCTGATCCACGACGGTGACTTGCGACTTATTGCGGAAGAGTCGGTAGGCGAGTTCTGCGCCCATGCGACCGCAACCGACGACAACGACGTTCATGAATGTTGCCCCTTGATTTATCCGGTTAGAGGGTAGTGTCATCCCGATCGAGCTGATAGGGCACATCGGTGATTACGATACCTGGCTGAGAAAGAAAGGCCTGTCGCAGGAACCAAGCGGTTTGCGTGTGCAGCAGGTTTTGCCAGCTATGACGGGGAACGAACTGCGGCACCACGACGGTGATCGTTTCGTTGGGTTGGCGCTGCGCCACGATGGCGGCGATGTAGTCCATCATCGGTTCGATGAGCAGGCGATAGGGCGAATCAATGATCTGCAGGCGCACACCGCCGCCCCAGACCTCCCATTTGTTTTTGACTTTCTCCACCGCGTCCGGGTCAATGGAAACGTGAACCGCGGTGATGTCATTGGACAGCGAGCGCGCGTAGGCGAGCGCGGTCAGGGTGCCGCGGTGAACGCTGCTCACCGGTAAGATGACGCGATGGCGCCGGTCGGTGCGCGGGGCGGCGCCGTAGCGCTCCAGCGACAGGCGCTGCGCCAGGTCCTGGTAGTGATGATGGATGCGAGCGAACATGATGACCAGGATGGGGATGAGAACCAGCACCAACCAGGCGCCATCTTGGAACTTGGTAACGCAGAAGACGAGCATGACGACGGCGGTGCAGAGGGCGCCAAAGCTGTTGATGACCATCTTGACGGCCCAGCGGCGATCGTGATGAAGGATCGAACCGCGCTCATGTATTTCCTGGCCAGGCTGCAGGCGACCGATCTTGTACCAGCGCCGCGCCATGCCGGCCTGCGAGAGGGTGAATGACAGGAAAACGCCGATGGCGTAGAGCGGGATCAAGCCGGTGACGCTGGCGTTGAAGACCAGGATCAAGACGGACGCAATGACAGCCAGGGCCACGATGCCGTTGGAATAGACCAGGCGGCTGCCGCGGAACGCCAGTTGACGCGGCACGAAGCCATCTATGGCCAGCAGTGCGCTGAGGCTGGGCGCGCCAGCAAACGACGTATTGGTTGCCATAATCAGGATGATGGTGGTGGCGGCAATCGTGAGCAGATACGGAATTCCCTGGCCCCCATGCACGGTTCGGGCAAACTGGGAGATGACCGTTTCCGTTTCCGACGGCACGGCGCCGATTTTGCCGCTGAAGAAGGTGATAGCCAGGAACAGCGTGCCAAGAATCGCCGACATCCAAAGCAAGGTGATGCCGGCGTTGCGGCTGCGCGGTTCCCTGAAGGAGGTCGTGCCATTGGAAATGGCTTCGACGCCGGTGAGCGCCGTGGTGCCGCTGGAAAAGGCATGTAAGATCAGGAACAGACCGATGGCTTGAGTTTCATGCAGCATGTCAAGGGGCGGCGGGTTGACGACCGTCCCCAGGGCGCCGCTGAGGTAGCGCACCAGCGCGATCCCGACGGTCAAGACCATCATCGTCAGGAAGAAGTAAGATGGAATGGCGAAGGCCGAGCCGGACTCTTTGATGCCGCGCAAGTTGATCAACATCACAAATGCAACCAGTGCGACTGCCAGATAGGCCCGGTAGCTGAGCAGGCCAGGAAAAGCTGAGACGACTTGCGCCACGCCAGACGAGACAGAGACGGCGACCGTGAGGATGTAATCGGTCAGGAGCGCCGCGCCGGCGATCTGCGCGGGCAGTTCGCCCAGGTTGTCGCGCGAGACGATGTAGGCGCCGCCGCCGCCAGGGTAGGCGTGAATGGTCTGTTCGTAGGACAGGGTGACGATGGCCAGGAGTCCCACGATCGCCAGGGAGATCGGGAAGGCGTAACCGAAGGCCGCTGTGCCGGCAGCCGCCAAAATGACCAGGATTTCCTGGGTCGCGTAGGCGGTGGATGAGAGCGCGTCCGAGGCAAAAATGGCAAGACCGATGCGTTTGCTGATCGTTTGGTGAGGCGCCTCCGCGGTGGCAAGGGGATTGCCAAACAGCCAGGTGCGCCACGTCCGCGGCGGTTCGAAGGTTGCAGGGCGTCGCAGGACCGTTGTTTTTGTGTTTTCTTCGATAATCGGCATAGGATTGATATCTTCAATTGAAATGGGCGCCTGGCCTACCAGACGCCCGCTGACTCACGTTCCGTCACGCCCTCTGGCGTATCTCGCTTGTATTATACTCCCGTCGTGAAAATTGGTGAAATTCGTGACAGAGAAAGCGGGGCAGATTTTTGCCACGAATTACACGAATTGACACGAAAAGAAAACAATTTTTATCAATGCTTAATTGATAAGCCGGATTCGGAATAGCAGGACTTATACTGCCGGTTGAAAAACCCGCATTGAAATTGGATGTAAAAGAGGTGGTTGTTTGATTGCTTGTCCAGTCCCATCCGCTTCCCTGCCGCTGCAGATCATAGGATGCTGCCGGAGGCGATACTGCAGACCATGTCCATGTGCCATTACCACTTGTACACGCAGGACCCGCATTTACCACCGGTGTGCCCGGGGTGGGTGACGGGATAGCAGTTGGGATCACACAAGAATCATTTGTTGCCCATGCCGATTGCTTATCAAAACTATCGCGGGAGCGGACTCTGCCGTAGACCGTGATGCCCGGTCCAAAAGCGCTAGCAGGTGTTGATTTGGTAATACCCGATGTCCAGCCATCCGGCCAGGTATCGTTTGAATAGATGAACGAGGATGAGCCAAAGTTGGGATCTGTAGAAAGCCGCGCCCAGTACGGATAGTTGTGCAAGCCGCCGCAGCCTGTGTCGGTCGCAGGGCTCCAGGAGGCCGAGACTGAGCCGTTGGTATTACAGACA
>JAYRVL010000438.1:0-3157 GCA_041918575.1 Anaerolineae bacterium
TATTGACGAAGCTCACTTCGGCCTGAAGTCTCTCCAATACAACACGCCCGGCAATTACCTCTACGTCACGTCGGCCAGCAGCACCGTTCAGGACGACGTCCTCACCTACGACCTGACGCTCTCCACGCAGAATTGGGGCTACTGGTCGCACGAGGAAACCGACGCCACCTTCCTGGCCCAGCTCGCGGCCACCGTGCGCGCCATGCGGACGGCCATGAACGTCGATCCCAGCGGCACGCCCATCATCGACAACACCGGCTCCGGCGGCGTGGTGAACTACATGGCCGGGCACGCTATCGCCATCGTCAACAACGCCATCTCCGTCCTCCCCACCCCACTGGCCGGCAACGCCCTCACGGCAACGACAACTCAACTGGGAGTCAACCCAACCGCGCTGGCTGGCAACGCGCTGCAAGCACAGACCAGCAACACGAAGCTAGGCATCAACCCCAATGCACTTGCCGGAACCCACCTCGCGGCCGAAAACACCAACACCAAACTGGGCGTCAACCTTGTCACACTCGGCCCGGCCCTGGCCGGGGCGGGCATCGGCTACAGCGGTGGCACGCTCAATGTCAACACGGCCACCCCGCTGCAGATCACCAACGATACGCTCAACCTGAAGCTGGGGAGCAACCCGGCCCTGGTGATTGATGGGACGGGCGGGCTATCACTGAACACGCCGCTCGATGTCGGCGCGATGACGGCCAACAGCCTGGGGGCCAGCCACTCGCACGCCGTGGTCACGGCGACCGACGGCCGCCTGGCCACCAACGCCAACACGGCCCATCGCACAATCCTGGCCGCCAACTACCAGGGCGCGCTGGGCCTGGCCCAACTTTCTACGCCTAGCATCAAATCGGCCGCCGGCGAGGCGATTACCCTCGCACCGGCGACGAAGGCGCTTAACCTGACGGGCAACCTCTTCATGACCGATGGCGCGGCCTGGGTCTCAGCCACGGCCGGCCCTCTCAATCTCCAAGGCTACGACGTCGCCACCGGCCAGGCCGCCGCCCTGACGGTGAGCGGCAACAAAGAGGTCATCTTCAACAATTGGCAACTTGGCTGGAAGCTACGCAGCAGCAACTACCTGGCTCAACTATCAGGCTGGGCGATCAGCCACGGCGAGACGGGTGGCCACGGCGATTTCCGCAGCCTCTTCGCCGACGAGATGCACGTCCGGGCGTTCATTGCCGACCTGGAGCAGGCGCTGGCCGGCGGGCAGGTCATCACCAAGAGTGTCGCCATCCTCAACCGGCCGCTGACGCTGCCGGCGACCGTGAACAGCACCGTGCGCGTGTACATCCAGGATTACCCCGGTTGGGCCGGCCTGGCCGTCTTTGACCGGCGCATCAACGACCGGGTGCGCCTCATCTATCTGGACCGCAGCCAGGGCTTCGAATACGCACAGGTTTGGGGTGAAGTGCAGCGCGAAACCTACGTCGACGAAGGGAACGGCGAACAGTCGTGGCTCGTCAAGTTCACTTACCTGGGCAGCGGAGCGTTCGCGGCTAACAAGAAGATCGGCAAGGGAGCCATCATCCTGGACTATGGCCGGGAGCCGCGGGCTCACTTCTATGAGGTCAATGCCATTGACCCGGCGGGCGCGCCGTGGGTGCGCGCCGGGAGTTACACGCAATTCAACGCCAACGGCACGCCGGCGGCGACGACGATCCACTTCCTGGCGGGCAGCCTAGCATCCATGCCCGGCCTCAGCGACGAGGTCGGTATCTTCGCCGGCGACAGCCTGAACACCCACTACGCCGCCTTCACCAACCGGCGCGGCGAGATGCACGGAATCGCCCACACCCTGTACGACAGCGGCGGCCGGGACGGGCTGCGCATTCGGCTGCACGCGCTAACGCTGGACACCCAGGTGAATCCGGCCGGCACGGTGACATCGAAGATGCCGTCGGCCGACGTGGCCACGAACAACATCCGCAAGTCGAGCGGCGCGTCGGCGGCCTACACCTACGTGGCCAATAACCCCAGCACCGGGCAGCCGGACGCCACCTATGTCTCTAACAACATGGCGCAGTACGCGGCGCTCAAGATGGGCTTCGCCGCCTACCCGGCGAACACGAAGATCGCTGTCCTTAAGGCGTTCGTTGCCCATGAAGGTACGTCGACGGGCGACGACGTGACGCTGTATGCGCAGATGTTCAACGGCGGGACGGCCATCAGCGACGAAGTGGTGGTAGACCGTTTCTCCATCCCCCACAACGCGGCCAACGGCAGTTTCGTCACCATCCCATTCAGCAACATCGACGCCGGCGCGGATTGGGGCGCGATCCAGATTCTCTTCAACTGGCGCTACGAGGCGCTGAACCGGACGCCAACCATCAAGCTCGACCCGGCCGTGCCCAGCATCGCCGTGGGCAATCCGCTGCCGACGTCGCCAACCACCGGTATTGGCTTCTGGACGGGCAACGACAACGGAGTTTACAAGCTACGCATCGGCGACCCGGCGGGGAGCAACCTGCTCTACGACGGCGCCGCGCTGACGCTGCGCAACGGCACGGACGGGGCGAAGATTCAACTCGACGCGACGCAACCCCACATCGCGATGGGAACCGTCCTTCCGACCGGAACGCGCACCGGCGGCAGCGGTTTCTGGGCCGGTCTGGAAGGCACACAGTACACCTGGCGCGTCGGCGGCATTTCCGGCGTGGCCCCGCGCATCGAGTGGTACGACAACAGCCTGACCATCCGTGCCAAGTCCGGCGCGTCGATGATGCACTTCGACAGCGAGGGCGATGCTTACATCGCCGGGCCGATGACGATTGGCCCGAGCGGGGGCATTTGGCAAGGCACGGGCACGGGAGCGTCGTTTGCCAGCCCGAAGAGCGGCTGGAAACTGTGGCGCGACGCCAGCAACGCGGGGCGTTTTGAGACGTACAACAGCGCCGGCGCGCCCCAGATCTCTATCAACGCCAATGGCCAGTTGAAGGCCGGGGCCGGTATGGTCACGCTCGACACCGGCGGGCTAACCATCGGCGTCGTATCAGACCCTACGCCACAAACATCCATCACCTTCAGCGGCCTGGGGGCCATAGACGCCGCCATCATGCCCGACGGCAACGCCTACCGCCAAAGCCGCTGGTACATCAACAGCATCCACGATGCCAGCAAGAAAGCGGCCACCATCTCCCTGACA
>JAYRVL010000439.1:0-7060 GCA_041918575.1 Anaerolineae bacterium
CGGGGTCTTGGGCCAGGCGGCGCAGCGCGGCGGCCAGGGCGGCTGGGCTGTCCGGCGGCGTCAGCAGGCCGTTGACCCCCTCTTCGATCAGCACCGGCAGGCCGCCGACGCGCGTGGCGACAACCGGTTTGGCCCAGGCCATCGCTTCGAGCACACTGACGGAGCGGCCATCGTTGCGCGTGGGATGGGCGACGATGTCGGCGCGCTGCATGATGGGCGCCAGGTCGTCGAAGGCGCCGCCAAATTCGACCGCGGACGCCAGGCCCCAGGCCGCGGCCTGCGCTTGCAGGCTGCTGCGCAAAGGTCCATCGCCGGCAAAAACGACTCGCAGCGCGGCCGCCGGACTTTCGCCCGCCATTTCTTGCTCGTGCAGGATGCGCAGGCCGGCCAGCAGCAGGTCTGGCCCTTTCTCCGGCGCCAGGCGGCCCACCGCGGTGACGACGACCGGGCCGGGCGCGGGGCCAGATAAGGGATCGAGTCGCAGCGCGTCGTCAGCGGGCGCGTCGGTGACCGCATTGGGCACGACCACGCCCGGCGGAATGGGGCCGCACAGGCGCTGCAAGCCGTCCAGGCTGGCCTGCGCACGGCCGATGATGAAATCGGCCCGGCCGATGACCGGACACAGGCCCGCCCACACCGACGCCAGCCCCTCATCGGGCGCGCCGTACTCGGTGTAGACCAGGGGCAGGCCGCGGTTGGCCGCGTAGACCAGGCCGGCCGGCAGCATGGAGTGCTGCACATCCACCAGGTCGGGCGGCCAGCGCCGGCGGGCGCGGTCCAGGCGGCGCGCCAGCCACCAGTCCAGGCCGTCGGCGAAGAGCCAGCGCCCGAAGCGGCCGTGCAACCAGCCTACTGCCCCCTGCCAACTGCGCGCCCAGGATCGGCCGCGGCGCCGGCGGTCGGCCAGGGCGGCGAGCAGGAGCAGGGGAGTACACAGCGCCAGCAGCAGGCGCATCAACGCCTGGCGCCAGGCGAGGGGCGGATCGAGCAGGCGGGCCAGCCAGGCCGGCGGCGCGGAGAGCGCCACGCCCGCCTGGCGCATGCGCTGCCAGTAGGGGTGATCCGGCGCCACCGCCTCACGGATGAAGACGAACACCTGCACCCCTTCAGCAGCCAGGCCTGCGGCCAGGGCCGACATCTGCGCCTCGAACCCGCCGCGCGTGCGCAGGTCAGGCGCCAGGAGGTAGACTCTCATGCCGGATCGTCCCATCCCATGTCACGACCGAGGAAGTCGGTCAACCGCCGGTTGTGCGGCCGGAAGAAGGCGGCGAGTTCGCCGAAGACTGCGGGTTTCTCGGAGAAATCCGCAGTCTGGCCCGAAATCTGATTGAAGGGCCGGTACGCGGCCGGCTCCCAGGCCGACAGATCCAGGAAGTCGAGCACCTGGCGGAAGATGACCGCGGGCCGCTCGTAGAAGTCCTCGCTGCGCAGGATGAGCATTTGCCCGGCCGGGAAGAAGCGGCGCCAGGCCTGCAGTTGATCCACGTAGAGGCCGCGGGCCAGGTAGGAGAAGTGCATGGCGACAAAACTGGGGGAAGCCGGGTCGGTCTGCAGTCTGTCCACGCCACCGGCCAGGCGCTCTTGCTCCGCGGCCACCGCGTCAGCAAACGAAAGGGACTCGATGCCCTGGCGGCCGGCGCGGCGCTCCAACTGGTAGTGCGAGTAAGCGCGGTCCACCGGGTTGCGCAGCAGGGCAATGAGCTTGACCCGCGGCAGCAGCGTCTGCACGGCCTGCGGCGCGGCCGGGTGAAAGAGGTACATCGGCGTCGCCTCGCCCACGCGCTGAGCGCGGGCCAGGCGCAGGGGAAAATGGGCCTGGTACCAGCCGCGGCCGGCGCTCAGGTTCAGGTCGAAGTAGTGCAGCTCCTTGTCGCGCACGGCCGCCACCGCGGGATGCCCGGCCAGGTAGTTGAAGAGCGAGGTGGTGCCCCCGCGCTGCGCGCCGATGATCAGAAAATCGGGCAGCCTGCGCAGGCGCGACGTCAGGCGCCGGGTGAGCCAGGTGCGCAGGAACGACACGTAAAACCCACGATTGCGCAGCAGGGCCGGCTGCTCACGGACGGCGTGCGGCAGGGTGCGGCGGGCCGTGCCGGTATCGAAGCGGGCCAGGGCGTCGAAACAGGCCTGGCCCCAGAAGTGCGGCTGATGGCTGCGCCATGACGCCAGCGCCAGTTCTGCGGCCGGACGCAGCGGGGCCGGCAGGGTTGCCAGCTCGTTCAAGAGCGCCCGGCCCGTCAACTGCGGGATGGCCCAATACTGGCGCTGCAGACCGAGCCAGCGTTGTTCGAACAGGCGACCCAGCAGCGGCGTCGCGGTCTGGCCGTAACGGGCAAACGCGGCGTGGATGTCACCGATGGCCGCCAGCGAGGGCTGCACAACCGCGCCCAGGCTGTGACGCCAACTGACGCCCAGCGGACCGCCGCCCAGGGCCTGCCAGCGCGCCCGGCCCTGCACGCGCAGCCAAAACTCGTGATGGCTGGCCGCGGGCCGTGACAGATCGGGCGGGCCATACTGCGCCAGCAGGCTGCGACGCGCCAGCAGCAGCGGCCAGGCAAAGGGCAGCGCCGCGTCTATGTCGCCGGTCAGGTCGGCGGCCTCCTCGCTGCCTTCGGCGGCCAGCGCGAACGCGGTACACACCATGTCCATACTGGCAGGCAGGTCAGTCGCCGCGGGCGCGGTCAGCGCCTCGCCGGGCAGCAGCCAGGCGACAAAATCACCCTGCGCCTGCGCCGCCCCGTGCGCCAGCGCTGCGCTGGGGTCCGCGGGCGGCGCGTCCAGCACCGTCAGGCGGTCGGCCTGCTGCTGCACCAGCGCCCAATGCTCAGGATCGGCGCCGCCGTTGACGGCCATCCACTGCACATCCGCGCTGGCCTGCACGGCCGCCAGGGTGGCCGCCAGCCAGCGCCGCGGCGCGGCCGTGACCACCAGGACAACCGACAGACGAACGGGCACGGCTAATCCACGTAACCGAGCGCGCGCAGTTGCTGCGCCATCAACGCCTCTTGCTCCGGCGTCAGGTCGGCAGAAACATCGGCGGGGGCGGCCTGTGCTGCGGCCGCGGTGGGTTGAGCGGACGGCGGGCGCTGCGCCAACAGGGCGGGCGCCAGGAACTCTTGCAGCACGCGGCCATCGTAGTCGGCCGGGCGGGCCGCGTCCATCAGGTAAAGCACGGTGGCGGGAATGTCGGCCAGATCTGCGGCCAGCATGTTCTCGCCCGCGCTGAAGTCTGCGCCGGAGAAGATAAAAATGCCGTCGCGGCTGTGTTCGCCGTTCCAGGCGCCGCTGCCGCGCTCGAAGTAGGACGCGCTGCGGTAGTTGGGGCCAAAGGCCAGGCTCCAATCCGAGCTGAAGGTGTCGAGGATGAGGGTCGGGGCCTGCGCCATCTGCGGGCCGTGGTACAACTGGCTGGCGGGCAACACGGCCTGGAAGACCGGCTTGCCGCCGGGGTCGGTCAGGGCCAGCAGCCGCGCCTGCACATCGGTCGCGGCGTCGGCGGCCGCGGCGGGGTTGGCGTAGATGAGCGAGCCGAACGACATGAACTGCGAGCGGCCCCAGTCGGCCTGGCCGTCGAAGGCGTAGGCGCGATACGCGGCGGGCGCGAGCTGCTCCAGGCGGCGCGCCAGCCAGGCCGGCAGCGGCGCCGGCTGGGTTTGCAGGAGACGGCGCAGCCCATTGCGCAGCACTTTTTCCAGCGGCCCACGCAGCCCGGCCTGACGACCGGCCTGCACGAGCAGCCAGTTCAGGTCGCCGACCGGATCGGCGGGCGTGCGCGGCGCCCAGGTGAGCAGTCCCTGGTCGTAGAGCCACTGGTTGATGTAGAACTTGCCCTGGATGCGCCGCGAGCCGTGATCCGAAATGAGCATGACGTTGCGCGGCTGCAGCGCGTCGAGCAGTTGGCCCAGGCGCCGATCGCTGTCCGCGTAAGCCTGGCGCACGCCGGCCATGTCGGGCGCCAGGTGATTGGCGTGATCGGGCAGCATCAGGTTGATGACGAGGACATCCAGATCGAACTGCGCGGCCAGGCGAATAGCCGCGGCCACCTGAAACGCCTGCGCCCGCTCGTCGGCCGCGTACCAGCCCTCGCCGCTCGCCAACATGCCCTCCAGGTGGCCCGGTTCGTAAGGCCCCAACTCCGCCTCCAGCCCGGGCAGGAGGTCGGCCGGGTAGAGGTAGCGGCGCAGCGGGTCAACCAGGGGATAGCCGCACAGCACGAAGCCGTCTAGCGGCTGGGGCGGGAAGGTGAGCGGGATGTTGACCAGGCCCACTTTGCAGCCGCGGGCGTTGAGCTGACGCCAGAAGGGGACGCCATGCACCGTGGCGGAGGTGTGCAGTTGCAGATGAGGCGAAGCGTCGTTGCGCACCAGGCGGTTCCATTCGAAAACGCCGTGCTTGCCGGGATTCGTGCCGGTTGCCAGGGTGGACCAGGCCACGGGCGTCAGCGCGGGCATGGTGGAATGGAGCACGCCGAAGCGCCCCGCGGCCATCAGGCGCTGCACGTTGGGCAGCGAGCCGTCCTGCAGCCAGGGCGCCATGTATTCCCAGCACGCGGCGTCGAAACCGGCCACGAGCAGCGGCAGGCGGCGTCCGCTCATGATTGCTCTCCGTGGGGGTTGGCTGGCTGACTGTGCTGACGCCCCGGCGTTTTCGCAGAAAATCGCCCCGGCGTTTTCGCAGAAAATCGCCCCGGCGTTTTCGCAGAAAATCGCCCCGGCGGTCCCGCAGAAAATCGCCCCGGCGTTTTCGCAGAAAATCGCCCGGCGCGCCAGCGGGCGATGAGGCCGGGGCCGAACGCGCGACGCAGCCAGGCTTGCAGCAAGATGGAACGCACCCCGCGGTTGGCGAGGAGCCGCGGTTGACGGCGCGCGGCCCAGCGCAGGCAGGTCGCGGCCTGGTCGGGCTGCTGGTCGGCCAGGCGCAGGCCCTGGCTGAGCAGCAGTTCGGTGATGAGCGGCTGCACCGCGCTGACCAGCGGGCCGGGCAACGCGGCGAAGGCGGGGTCGGCCAGCTCAGCCGCGAAGCAGGCGGGCCATTCGGTGGGCCGGCTGCGCGCCAGCGCTTCCCAGCGCAGTTTCAAGGGACGCCGCGCCGCGGCCGCGCCATCGCCGCCGTGCCGCTGGGCAATGCTGTAGATTTCGCCGATCATCGCCAGCGGCAGCGCGTGGGTCTTGGCCTGCGGCTGCAGGCGAAAGAGGGCCAGCGGCGCATCGGCATAAAAGACAAAATCGCCCTGCTGGCGCAGGCGAATCCACAGGTCGTAGTCCATGCCATAGTGTAGGGATTCATCCAGGTAGCCGACACGCTGCAGGGCGTCGCGGCGCAGGAGGACGGTGGGCTGGCGAATGACGCCGCCGCGGCCCAGCAACATGCTGAGCGGCGGCTGAGCTTCGATGCGGCCGGTCGAGCTTTTGACGATGCGGCCCGTGCTGTCAATGTAGTCGCAGTTGCCATGCACGAGCACGGCCTGCGGATGCGCCAGCAGGGTGGTTACGGCGCGGAAAAGCGCGCCCGGCAGCAGCAGATCGTCGGAGTTGAGCCACCCCACGAACTCCCCGCGGGCGCGGCGGAAGCCCTGGTTGATGGCGTCGGTCTGCCCGCGGTCCGGCGCGCTGACCCAATGCGTCAGCCAGGGCGCATAGCGTTGGATGATCTCCACGCTGCCATCGCGGCTGCCACCGTCCATGACGATGACCTCCAGGTTGGGGTAGCCCTGCAGCAGCACGGAGCGCAACGCCTCTTCCAGGAACGCGGCCTGTTGAAAGGAGGGAGTGACGATGCTGACGAGCGGCCAGGTCATGTCAGGCGCCAGGTCGGGCGTCGGCGCGTCGGTCCAGGGCCAGCCTTGTTGGCCGGTCGGCGGCGGTAATTCAGCGAGAGTCGGCATGATACGGTCCCACCATTGAAGTTTTCACACAGGGACGCGACTGCGCAGGAAGTTCCAGACGCCGCGCCAGGGGCCGGCGGCCTGCACGGCCTGGGCGCGGGCAACCTGCCAGCGCTCGCGGCGCGTCCAGGTGCTGGCCGGGCGCAAAACGACGTTCCACGGCGCCAGCGGAGAGGTCCGGCTTGCGCCCTCCTGACCGGTGAGGGCTGCGGACAGCACCTCTTTGGGGTACCCCAGGCGGTTGAGGGTGGCCTCGCCCAACTCGTCCAGATAGGCGCGGGCAAAATGACGCGTCTGCGCGTCGCCGGCCAGGGCATGCCACTCGGTCAGGTGGTCCGGCACCGGGCGGTCATGCTGTTGAATGCCGCTCTGATCACCCAGGCGCCCCGACGGCGCGGCGCGTTGACCGTAGGTCAGCATCTCCGCGTGCGGCGCCAGGTCCAACCGTTCGCACAGCGCAGTCAGGCATGCCTGCGGCTCACGCACCAGGTCCTCATAGCGCACCACGACCGCGGCATCGCCCTGCGTCTGTAGCGCGTCCGCGATGCGCACGGGCGCCACGCGCAGGTCGGCCGCGTGCTGCGCCAGCCGCGGCCAATCGCCCTTGACCCAGGTGGTCAGGATAGAATGCAGCACCGCCAGCGGATTGCGCAGGAGCAGGATGACGGACGCCTGCGGGAACAGGGCGCGCAGTTCCGGGATGATGAAGTAGTAGCGCGGGGTCTTGTCCAGGAAGATGCGCTTGCCCTGCCGGGTCAACGCCGCGCCGTAGACCGTGGACGCAAACGCACGCAGGCCGTCTCGATAGGTCTCTGCGCCGCCCGCGTGCTCGTTCAGAAAGGAGCGCACCGCCTTGAAGGCCCATTGGCTGTTGTACTCGGCCTGAATGCCCTGCTGGCGCAAGCCGTAGAGCGGGTGCAGGAGCAGCCAGGGTTCGGCCGCGGTGGCTATGTCAGGATGGCCGCTGAGCATACGCTGCAGCAGCGTGGAGCCGGCGCGCGGCTGCGAAATGATGAAGATCAGGCCCTCGCCCAGGAACTCACCAGGCATCGTCGGCCTCGTAGCCCAGGCTGATCAGGACATCGCCGGCCAACGCCTTGAACAGGGCCTTATGCTCCGCGTCGAAGGCCTGCCGCCAGGCGCCGCTGGCGCCCTGGCGAAAGTTGCGCGTGCCGCCAA
>JAYRVL010000440.1:0-2873 GCA_041918575.1 Anaerolineae bacterium
CCCGCCCGCGCCGGGGATGAAGATGATGGGCAACCCGTCGGTGCGCGGGGTGCGCAGGGCCGCGCCCACCTGCAGCCAGTTGGTCAGCAGGTCCGTGGCCACCAGGTCGGTGGTTCCGCCGCGGCTGGCCGGAATCGTCACCGTAGTGTAACTGCTCAGGCGGCCCCCCAGCCCCCCAACCGTGGGGGAAAAAGCATTCGGCTCCCCCAGGATTGGGGGGCAGGGGGGCACTCCGGGCGCTATCGAGACCATTCTCACTGCCTGGCTGAGCAGTTACACCGTAGTCGAGAAGTCGCCCTGCCCGTTCGACGCGACATGGCCCAGGTAAACATCGCCGAAGCGCAGTGAAACGTGCCCGCTGCCGGCCGGCGGCATGATCGGGAAGTTGCGGCCGCTGACGGTGATCTGCAAGCCTTCGCAGCCATCCCGGCGTGACAGCGTGAGTTTGGGCGCAGCGGCGTCGGCGCCAAAGCCGTTGTCGGCAATGACCGTGATGGCATTGCCGGCCCGGTTGCCGATGAAGATGTCGCCGGTGAAGATGTCCGCCGCCGCGCCGAAGGGATCAACGCCGGCCTGCACCGTGGCAATGACGCGATCGGAATTGCTGCCAATCACCGTGAGCGAGCGGCTGGTCGAGTTGGTGAAGAAGACATTGTTCGTCGCTGTGTTGATGGCGATGCCGCCGCCGCCGTCAGGCCCGCCCGCGCTGACCGGCAGGTTGGCGAGCAGGGCCAGGCCCGTGCTGCTGGCTCGGTAGATTTTCACCTGCGAGACAGTCTGCTCTGGCGCGCATGCGACATAGAGGCGGTTGTTGACCGGGTTGAGGTTCAGGGCAAAGGGATGCCCGCTGGCCCCGCACGGGGTGATGGTTTGCGTGGCGATGGGCTGCCAGTTGTTGTTGCCGTCGAAGGTGATCACGTTGGCGCTGTCGCGGTGGCCGACATAGGCGCGCTTGAGGTAGGGATGCACGGCCAGGCCCCAGGCGCCGTTCCCGCCCGTGGAGATGCTGTGTTCGATGACCCCATCGGGCGCCAGAACCCAGAGTTGATTGTGGCCGTGGCCGGCCACCAGCACGCGGCCCGAATCGGGATGGATGGCGATGAAGGCCGGCTCTGCGTCGCTGCCAAGCGAGGCGATCGTGATCCTCGCCAGGGTCGTGGCGTCCAGGACATACAGGTCGCCGCTGGTGAAGTTGGCGACATAGAGCCGGTTGTTGGCCGGGTTGACGGCAACGCCCCAGGGCAAAACGCCGACGGCCGCCGGTTTGAGAATAGCGCCGGTGCGGGCGTCGAGCATTAGGACGTGGTTGGCGCTGCGGCTGGTCACGTACAGCCGTTGGGTGAGCGGCGCGATTGCCAGGCCGTTGGGCGCTGGGATGTTGGGGAAGGTGCGCGTATCAGGCGCGAACGCCGGTTCGCCGGTTGGATCAACAGGCGGTGTATCCTGCATGGCGGGGTGGGCCAGGGCAGGAATCGTCAACAGGGAAAGCAGCAGGATCAACAGAATCGTGCGAGGCATGAGCCGACGCAGCGCCAACGGCTGTGATTTTTGAGCTATCATGAGATGACCTCCGTTCATAGCTCCATTGCTTGACCGCAGGGTCACGAGAGGCCCGCGCAAAACGAAGGGCAATCAGACTGTATGAATGATGACGATGGCTGCAGAGGAGAAGTAACGAGCACCAGGCGCGCAACCCGTTTGACCGTCTGCGCGTTGTTTGTTAGAATGGGTGTTGCAGATTTACCCGAAATGCCTGCTGAAATTGCGTTGCAAGGAGTCAGTCGGTTGACAGAGAGTGATGTGGACCTGACGGTCTGGGAGCCGGTAAGTGCAAGCGAGTTGATGCCGCCGCATCCCATGCCATTGACCTGGTCGGTGATCGCGCCGCTGCTGGAGGCGGCGCACCGACAGGTGGTGGAGGGGCTGAGGGAGGTCGCCAGGGCAGATTTGTCCGCAGGGCCGCGGTGGCAGTTGGTCAACGGCCAGACCTATCGGCGCCGGGAGATGGCGACGGTCAACGGGCGGACCACGGTTCGCAGCGGCCTGCTGGCGCAGGTTGGCCTGGGCAGCCGCGGCCCCAAGGCGCTGAGCGCGGCCGCAGACGCCGCGGCCGAGTGCTGTCAGCGCGTGCAGCGCTGGTACACCCGCGTGCGCGCCACGCGCTGGGGTCAGGCTGATCTGCTGCAGGTGATGGAGGAGATCGAACCGCAGGGCATTCTGGCGCTCAGCACATGGGAGCAGATGCGCCTGGTCTGGCAGGAGAGCAGCGGCGAGGTGCTGCAGACGCAGCAGGAGGCCTGGCCCGACGCCTCGCCCGCGGAAGTGCGCGATCTGCTCACGCCGGTTTCCGGTTACGAGCTGGCGCTCGAGCGCGTGGCCCGCGGAGCCGACAGCCGCGAGGCGTTCATCGCCCGTTTTGGGCATCGCGGGGCCAACGAGCCGGAGCTTGCCAGCCCGCGCTGGCACGAAGACCTCGCGCAGGTGAACGCGCAACTGGCTGTCATGATGGTCACGCCTGGCCCGGATGCGGCCGGCCGGTTGACGCAGGCCGAACAGAGACTGTTGGATCACCTGCGCTTTCTGCGCCGCCGCAACGTGGAATCCCTGCTGCACGCGCGGCGCCGCTTTGGCGAGCTGCTCGATCAAGCCGACGACGCCCGCGCTTACTGGCTGGCCGCTGCCCGTGTGTGGACGTTGGCCGCCAGCCAGGAGGCCCTGGCCGATCATCGCCTGCGCGACGCCAGCGACATCTTCTTCCTGGAGTTGGAAGAGGTCAAGCAGTTGATGACAGGCGAATGGAACGTGACTCACCGTCAGCAGTTGTACGACCTGGTGGCTGCACGCCGCCGGCTTGCCCTGAATCCGCCGAATGA
>JAYRVL010000441.1:0-3977 GCA_041918575.1 Anaerolineae bacterium
CTCCCTCTCTCCCTCTCTCCTCGCGCCCGTCGCCGCGCAGATTCGCCTGCTGGATTATACGAACGAACGATCAGGATGGCAAACCTGCTGCAATCTTTTCACCAGCCGTCAGCGGTTTTTCAGGCTACGGGTTTCTCGAAGAAACTCGTAGCCTCCCTATTTCGCTGCCCTGCGCGGCCGCAGCAGCAGCACCGCGCTGATGATCGCGACTCCGCCCAGGATTTGCAGCACGGTCAGCCTTTCGCCCAGCAGCAGGTAGGCCAGCGCGCCCGCGATGACCGGCTCCAGGGTGGCGACGACGCTGGCGACGCTGACCGGCGCCCAGCGCACGCCCAGTGAGTAGGTCAGCGCGCCGCCCAACGTGGGTATGACGGCCATGGCCAGCAGCCAGGGCCAGCTTGCCGGCAGGCTCAACGGACTGAGCAGCTGCCCTGCCGGCGCCAGCAGCACAAAGCAACCGGCGCCGATCAATAGCGCGTACGTCTGCACGGTCCAGGCGGAATAGCGGGCCACAGCGATCTTGTTGAAGACGCTCCACAGCCCGTAGCCCAGGCCCGCGCCCAGCCCGGCCAGAACTCCCAGGCCGTTCAACCGCAGGTGACTCACATCGTACAGCCCCGTAACCAGCACCGATCCGACCAGCGTCAGCCCCAGGGCTATGAGCAGACGCCGGTGCATCTCCTCACCCAGCCAGCGCCAGGCAATCAATCCTACCCAGGCCGGCGCGGTGTAGAGCAGCACGGCCGCCACCGCCACACCCACCAGGTCAATGGCGTAGGCGTAGGCGATGAAGAAGCCGGCCACGCCAAACACCCCGTAGGCGACGAGCAGCGGCAGATCGCGCCGGTTGACCGCCAGCAGCCGCGGTTTGCGCAGCGCCAGCACAACCAGCAGCATCAGCCCGGCCAGCAGACTGCGATAGGACGCCACAGCCAGCGGCGTCATGCCAAAGCGGTCAATCAACACCTTGTAGAACAGACCGAGCGTGCCCCACAGCGCTGCGGCCGTCAGCACCAGCGCGTAACCCCGCGTCTGAGACGAATTGCTTGACATTATCCTCCGAATCCAATCGTGTCGAAATCAGCGGCGCACATCGTAGCGCAGACCGATGATCGCGGCAAACCGGGCGAGGAGGTGACGTTTGCCCGCGCCGTCCGTCTCAAAGATGGGTGATGAAAGCGAGGGAGAGATGGACAACCGCGATCTGCCGTCCGCAACCGAGGTGGACGATGAAACAGACCCCAGCGCCTGGCTTTTTGCGCTGACGCCCGAGGCTTTTGAGCAATTGAGCGCCAGCAGCGCCGAGCTGCACGAATCGGATGCGGACTCGCCCCTGGCCGGACTATTGGCCGCATGGCTGCAGATCGAGCGCAGCAAACAATCGTTGATGGAGCTATTGGCATGACAACGCAGCATCTTTTGGTCACCGGCGCCACCGGCTATGTCGGCGGCCGCCTGATTCCGCTCTTGTTGGCGGCCGGGCATCGTGTGCGTGTGCTGGCCCGCGATCCGGCTCGTTTGCAGGGCCGTCCCTGGCTGGCGCAGGTGGAGGTGGTGCAGGGCGATGTGCTGCAGGCGCAAACGCTCCCCGCGGCCATGGCCGGCATCACCGCGGCCTACTACATGGTTCACAGCATGAGCGACAGCCCCGATTTCCACGAGCGCGACATGACCGCGGCCGCCAACTTTGCCGCTGGCTGCTGCCCGTGCCGGTGCTCACCCCGCGCCTCTCGTCCTATTGGGTGCATTGGGTGACGCCCGTGCCCGCGGCCATTGCGCAGCCGTTGATCCAGGGCCTGCGCAACGAAGTCATCGTGCGAGACGACAGCGCCCGGCGCCTCTTCCCGTCCATCCGGCCGCTCGACTACGCCACCGCGCTGCGCTTCACCCTGGCGAAACTGGATGCCGGCGAGGTGCAGACCACCTGGAAAGACGCCCTGGTCAGCAGTCAGGGCGACGTTCCGCCGGTGACGTTCACCGTGCAGGAAGGCATCCTGATCGAGCAGCGCCAGCAGGTGGTCGCGGCCGCGCCTGAGACCGCGTTCCGCATCTTTGCCGGCATCGGCGGCCGCCGCGGCTGGTTCTACGCCAACTGGGCCTGGGAACTGCGCGGCCTGGCCGACCGCCTGATCGGCGGTGTGGGGCTGCGTCGCGGCCGCCGCCATCCCGATGACCTGCGCGTGGGCGATGCGCTCGATTTCTGGCGCGTCGAGGCCGTCGAAGCCCCGCGGCTGCTGCGTCTGCGTGCCGAGATGAAAGTCCCCGGCCTGGCCTGGCTGCAGTTCGAGACCCAGCCGCAGCCCGATGGCCGCACCCGGCTGGTGCAAACCGCCTTCTTTGCCTCCAAAGGTCTCTTCGGCCTGCTCTACTGGTATGCCCTCTACCCCCTGCACGGAGTGATCTTCTCCGGCATGATCCGTGAAATCGCCCGCCGCGCCGAACAAACCGCCCCCAAACCGTAGCGCCGAATAACGTCGCCCGGCCAGGAGACCGAACTGGCCGGTGACCCTCTCCTGCTTCTTCCCGTCTCATCATCCGTAGCCCTGCTGTGCTACGTGAGGAAGAAATGAAGGAATGACATTCGTGAAAACTAAACACTTACTCTGGCTCGCTCCGCTTTTCTTGCTGATCGTGCTGGCGGTCGGCTTCCTGGCCTGGACTACGCTGTTTGCGGCCGCGCCCATGGCCCTGCTGAGCGAGGTTGCAAAGTGATTCTAATGAAGCGACTTGCCCGCACCGCCCTGGTTGTCATCGGTCTCCTGCTCCTCCTGGTTCTAACCGTCCCCCTGCTGATCCCCGTGCCGCCGCTGCCCGGCCTTCTACCGCCGGAGCAGGTGGCCGACGCGGACAGCGAGTTTATCAGCGTCAACGGCCTGCGCCTGCACGTCAAGCGCAGCGGCCAGGGCGAGCCGGTCATGGTGCTCCTGCACGGTTTTGGTTCGCACACCGAGACCTGGCGATCGGTGCGACCGCAGCTCTCTGCCCTGGGCACGGTCATCGCCTTCGACCGCCCCGGCTTTGGCCTGACCGAGCGCCCCCTCACCTGGACCGGCGCCAACCCGTACAGCCCGGCCGCCCAGGTTGACCTGGTGATCGGGCTGCTCGATCAGCTCGGCATTCAGCGGGCCATCCTGATCGGCAACTCGGCCGGCGGCGCGATCAGCGCGCAGGTCGCGCTGCGCTACCCGGATCGAGTTTCAGCGCTGGTGCTGGTTGACCCGGCCATCTACGCGGGCGGCGGCACGCCCTCGCTGGTCAGGTCGCTGCTCAACTCGCCGCAGATGCGTCACCTGGGGCCGCTGCTGGCGCGCTCGCAGGCCGCCAACATCGCCAACCTCCTGCCCACCGCCTACCATGACCCGTCGAAGGCCACACCGGAGATGCTGGCGTTCTACCAACGGCCGCTCAAGGTCGAGAACTGGGACCGGGGTTTCTACGAATTCCTGGCCGCCAGCCGGTCGCCGGGCACGCTGAGCGAGGATGTCAAGCGCCTTGCCCTGCCGGTCCTGGTCGTTACTGGCGAGTTCGACACCTGGGTGCCCACGGAGCAGAGCCTGCGCCTGGCGCGGGAAATCCCCGGCGCGCAGCTGGCCGTCATGCCCAACTGCGGCCATGTGCCGCAGGAAGAATGCCCGCAAGATTTCTTGCAGGCCGTCATACCATTCATCACTCGATGAGCGAAAGGGCGTCGTACGATGAGTCAATTCGAGATTCTTTTTAGCGGCGGCATCATCGGCGCGGCCACCCTGCTGCACGACCTGTCGCGTCCGCGGCTATCACGTTAAGCGTTGTAACCGTAACTGCTCACCCTGCAGGCCGATTTGGACAGGATGAACAGGATGTACAGGATTTTTGTTCTGTGGTGTGCAAAACTATCGGCACGAGAGTTCGCATATCCTGTCAATCCTGTGAATCCTGTCTGAATTCCAGGCAGGCTGAGCAGGATGTACAGGATTTTTGTTCTGTGGTGTGCAATA
>JAYRVL010000442.1:0-1555 GCA_041918575.1 Anaerolineae bacterium
GACCTCACCCCCGGCCCCTCTCCTGGCTGGAGAGGGGAGTTCGAGCCACGCGGCCAGTTCGCGTCCTGCGGCATCGAAGGCGGTCAGGCCACTGTAGCGCAGCGTCGTTCCTTCAGAGCCAGATAGGGTCAGCCCACGCTTATCCGTGCTGACTTGTGCGTCCAGCCCAGGGGCCAGCGCCAGCGCCAGGGTGAGGGTGTCGGGCGACGCCTGAAGGTCGGGAGGCGGCGCCTGGATGGTGAACCCCTGCTGCACGCCCTGTGGGCCGTTGACATACCACTCGGTGAGCGCGCCGCGCGTGTACTCCACGCGGTTCTCCGTGGCGCGCGGCGCCACGCGGGCAGCGGCTTGCAGTTGATTGCCAAAGCCCCAGGCGCGCAGCAGTAGATTCCAGGTTAACTCTCCGGCGCGCACCGTCGCCGCGTCGGTGGAGAAGACGGCATCGAGCTGCTGGGCCGGGTTGGTGAGCGTCAGACTGCCATCGTCTCGCACGGCCGTGTGATACGTCACCCGGTCGCGGCCGATGGCGGCCGAGATGGCAGCCTGCGCCGGCGTGGGCAAATCTGCCAGGGTTTGCACGGAGGCAGGCTGCGCGGCGGCGTCTGCCTGGCCTGGCCGGCCGGACAGATCAATGAACGTCACTGCCGGCAGCGCCAGCCCGCCCAGCAGGAGCAAGATGAAGATCAGCCGCAGAGGCGTGCGCATGCTCTGGGGGAGACGGGCCAACAGGGCATTCCGTGTCGAAAAAAGCGTATATTCAGCGTTCATCTAAGCCTCCAATTGCCGTGTCACTGCACAAAGATGGAATTGCAGAGCGGGTGATCGGGGCGTCAGGAGATGTCAAACCCCCGCTGCGGCCGGTGAGGGCCAGCGCTGCAGTTTATTGATGGTGAGCATGATATACCAGGACAGTGTACTTGCGAATGGTACCGGTATCTTACAAATTTGCAGCTATTGCGCCAGGAGGCTCCGCAGCCAGGCGAGCAGGCGTTGACCCGGGGAGCCAGGGCCGGCCGTGAAGACATCCACCCCCAGTGCGGTGGGCGCTTGCCAGGTGGCCGAGAGTGGGCCGTGACGCTCATGGGCGCCGCTGAACTCCACCACGTCGAGCCAGCAGATTGGAGCGTTAGAAAAGGACAGAGCCGGCCACATGGCCGGCTCTGATCCCACGAATCGCATCGAACGTTTCTGCAGGTCTTGACAGTTTGCGATTCTTGCCGCATACTGCGGTTCTATGAAATCACCACACCTTCACGCCGGATTTTCTCTGCGTTCGCGCCTGCCCTTCCTGCTGTTGGGCGCGTTGAGTCTGCTGGCCGGACTGTGGGCCGGCCTGCTGCGCATCGGCTGGCAACTGCCGCCGCTCAGCGCCAACCTGGCCGCCAATCACGGCCCGTTCATGATCTGCGGCTTCCTCGGAACCCTCATCTGCCTGGAGCGCGCGGTGGGGTTGAATCGCCCCTGGGCCTATGCGGCGCCGCTGGCCGCGGCGCTGGGCGGGCTGGCGCTGCTTCTTGGCCTGCCCATGCCGGTTGCGCCGCTGCTCCTGCTTCTC
>JAYRVL010000443.1:0-1746 GCA_041918575.1 Anaerolineae bacterium
ACTTTGCCATTCCTCAGCCCTCGCCTGTGGCGGCGCTGGAATACTATTTGGAAAGTCGTGGCTTAACGCGCAAAGCGTTGGAACCTTTCATCGGCTCTGCGCAGCGCGTGTCAGAAATCATGAACCGTCGTCGTCGTCTGACGCTGGCGATGGTTCGTCGTCTCGAGGCCGGGACCGGCATCCCGGCTTCTGTCTTGATTCAACCCTACCGGCTGGCGACGGGCGTATCATCTGCTGAACCGGCCGGCTGGGTGGCCCGCGCCAGCACCGCTTCGATCGGAAAATCCAACCCCTCTGCGCTGCAATAGGGCTTGAGCAGCTCATCGGCATCGGCGCAGAGGGCCGCGTACACGGGCGCTTCGACAACGTCGTTTTTCAGAGCGCCAACGCTGCGCACCAACGCCTGCGGCGAAGCAAAATGCACATTGCCCACTTCGGTTTGCGCTTCGATCTCAGCAAAGCCCGCCTCTTCCAGCAGCGCCCGCACCTGAACAGGGTCGCTGAGTGAGTGCATGGCTGTCCAGTTATTGGCTTGGTCCGCGCCCAGGCGCCGCACCCAGATTTGCGTCACTGCCATCTGCCCTGGGCATCGCTCGCGCGCCCCCCATGTCATCAGCGCCAGACGGCCCCCCGGCGCCAGCACCCGGCGCATCTCCCGCAGCGCGGCCACCCGATCCGGGAAAAACATCAGCCCCAGTTGGCAGGTCACCGCATCGAAGCTGCCGTCGGCGAAGGGCAGGCTGTCCGCCGATCCTTCCCGCCATTCAATCGTCGCGCCGCCATTCTGCCCGTTCACACTGCGAGCCACGGCCAGCGCCTCCGGGCTGATGTCCAGACCCACCACCTGCCCGGTCGGGCCGGCGATGCGGGCGGCCTGGCGGGTCACCGCGCCGGCGCCGCAGGCCACATCCAGCAGCCGCTGGCCTGGGTGGAGCGCAGCCAGGGCCAGGGTGCGCTCCACCCAGGGCGCAATCATAGATGGCACAAAGCAGGCATGGTAGATTTCCGCCCAGTTGCCGCTGATGCCCCAAACGTTGGCTGCGGTCATCAGCTCGCCCCGTTCTTGGCCACCGGCAGCCCGGCCTCGATCCACGCCTGCACGCCGCCCTCCAGAATCTGCACGTTCGTAAAGCCCATGTCGTGCAGCAGCTTGCCGCCAATCGCGCCCAGCGGCCCCAGGATGCAGGTGGTGATGATGGGTCGGGCGCGATCCGCCAGCCGGGGATCGCGCCAGCTCTCCGGCACTTCGTTGTCGGCCAGATAGGTGAGCGCACCCAACGAGAGATTGACGGCGCCGGGCACACTCCCGGTCTGGGCGATGTCGGCCGCGTCGCGCACGTCAATGACCAGCAGGTCCGCCTCTCTCTTTTGGCGGCGCTGGAGATCCGCCGGTTTGATGGTGGGCACGGCCCGGTGGGCTTCTTCGGCCATCGCGCCGAAGGTTTTGGCCTTGCCATTGGCGGCGGGGACTCAGTCGCCCACCGGCCCCCGGGTGATGGCGGTGTGGGCCGCCATCATATCGAAGATCTTGACGCTGGCGTTGCTTAGGATGGGGGCTTCTTTTGCCGCGGCGACGATCGGCCCGTTCAGAAAAGCCTGCACGGCGGCCTCGTCGTCGAAGAGATAGATGCCGCCGCACTCGTGTTCGTTCTCGTTCATCAACCAGACCTTCCAGCGCAGGCCGGGCGTTTCGGCGATGGGCTGGGCCGCGGGCAGCCAGGCCGCCTCCAGCTCGCTTCTCGAAAT
>JAYRVL010000444.1:0-6607 GCA_041918575.1 Anaerolineae bacterium
ACCCCCTTGGTTTTTTCTCTCTCACAATTATTTTGCGGCCGCCCCCCCCCCCCCCGGGGCCCCGGCGCGGCGGCCCCCCCCGCCCCCCCCCCCCGGCCGCCCAATCCACCGGATGAGCCGCTTCGTGGGGCCGCGGCCGCGGGCTGGGCGCGTAGGGGCCGATGGCCCAGCGCGCCAGGCGGGTGATGAGAAGAAATTCGCTGACAAGGGTGGGGAAGCGGGCGTGGGAAGCCTGAAAGCTGCCATCCGGGTTGACCAGGGTGGGCGCGGCCGCGCCCGCCTGCGGGTGTCGTTCCATGAAACTGACCAGGGCCTCCAGTGCGCCCGCGGTCGCCTCGGCGTCGCTGTTGAGCAGCAACACATAGCGCCCCTGGCACACGGCCAGCGCCTGGTTGTTGGCCGCGGCAAAGCCCACGTTGGTCGGGTTCTCAATCAGGTGGACGTGGGGAAAATCGCGGCGCGCCATGGCCGCGCTGCCATCGCCGGAGGCGTTGTCCACCACGATGATTTCGTGCCCTACGTCCGGTGGATAGGTGCGCAGAGAGGTCAGGCAGGCAGCCAGCAGATCGCGCGTGTTCCAGGAGATGATGATGATCGAAAGCGCCGGCATGGCGGTCTACTCCGGCGATTCCTGCGACTGGCGCTGCGTCATGAAATCGAGAGCCACCAAGCCGCCCAGGAAAAGCCAGCCGAGAAGACTGCTGCGAAAGCCGGTCAGGCCGATGTTGTAAACGAACGGGATGATCCAGTCGCCCAACATGCCTGCGGCCAGCATGCCCCCCAGGCCGCCCAGGGCGGCAAAGACGTAGGCGCGCGCAAACCCGGCCGCGACCGTGGCGCGCAAACGCCAGCCGAGAACGAACAACTCGAACACCAGCCAGACAAAACACCCGAACCCCAGCAAACCAGACTGAGCGATGATGTCAATAAAGTTGTTGTGGCTGTTGAACTGCACGAAATAGCCGAGAATGGCGTACAGCGGGGTGTACCAGTAGTAATTGGCCGGGCCTAAGCCGGTGACCGGGTTGACCGAAATCAGTTCGACCAGGATGCTCCAGGCCTCCACGCGCGTCAGCAGGCTGTACTCATTGCCCTTCAACAAGACGCTGCTGACATCGGTGTAGAAGTAGAAGCCCACGATGGCTACCGGAATGGCAATGATGGTACCGAGGCGCGGGCGGGCGACCCAGATCATCACCGTCAGCGCCACCAGCGACGGCAGCCAGCCCGAGGACCAACTACGCCCCAAGATCAACCCGACGGCCAACGTGAGCGCAGCCAGGATGCCGCAGCCGACACGCGCCCACCAACGCAGGGTCGAATTGAAGAGGGCCTGGGATGCGGCCAAAACGGTGAGCCACACATAAAAAAGAGAGCCGGTGGCGCCTTGAGCCAGGCGGATAGGAATCAAACGGGCCAGGGGTGGGGCGACGCGGAGGGCGATATAGAGAGCGGCAAGCGCCAGGAACAGCCAGGTCATCCATTGCAGCGTCTGCATCTCTTTGGCCTGGTAAGCCACCAGCACGAAGGCCGCGGCCGAGACGACGAACAGGCCGAGGCCGCCGAGTTGCGCGGTGATGGGCGCCGGCTGCGCCAGCGCCACCCAGTTGAGTTGACCCACCCCAAAGGCCAGGACCGCCGTGGCCGCCAACGCCAGCGCGGCCAGCACCGCGCGCGAGGCCAGAATGCGCACCTGGCGGCGCTTGGCCACCGTGGTCAGCAGCCAAAGGCCCACCAGTGCGGGCGTCATGATGAGCGGCGCGTTGAGGCTGCTTTCGCTGCCGGTGCCGATTTCGAAAGGAACGACCATCGCCGCGCCGATCAGTCCCACCAGACCGAGGCCAGGCCAGCGCGTGACCGTGACAAAAGCGCAGACGCCGGCAACGACAAGCAGCAGCGGGAGGGGCGCGTTCGGGACGAGCAGCGCGCTGCTGAGCAATACGATCAGAACGACCGTGAAACGCAGCCAGAACTGGCGATCATGCCAGGTTCGGTGTAAAGCCTGGCGAGAGGGAAGCAGCGGCCAGCGCAGGCGTGGGAGAGAGAGGTTCATGGTTGCACCGTTGCCCGTTCGGCGATGGTTGTCTGGGTCTGTTGCAGTCCGTCTTGAAAGCCGCGGAAGATATAGCCGCCCACAATCCAGCGCCGCAGCGCGCTTTGCACAGGCGCCGGCCAATGGCCGGCCGCGGCCCGACGCTGCACATATTCCAGGCTGCGCAGCACGGGACCGCCAGACGCCAGCCGCCGCGCCAGTTTACGCGCCACCAGGCGCGGGGGGTCTTGCCTCCAGGCGATGGGCGTTTTGTCAGCAAACATGGGCAGGCGCGACTGCAGCGCCGGGTAACGCTCGAACAGGCGCACCGCAGCCTGACTGGCCCGCCGCCAGCGGGCGCAGGCCGCGGCCAGGTCCTGCCCGGCGTAGTCCCAATGTTCGGCCAGGGCCGCCCGGCGCTGCCAGATGGCGTAACCGGCCAGGTGCGCCCGGTAGCCAAAATCCACATCGTCCCAATTCGGCCAGCCGCCGGTTGGGTCTTGAAACTGACCGATGTCGTAGAAATCGGCGCGCAGCATGGCGAGCAGCCCGGTCTTGCACAGGGTGAAGTCCACCGGATGATCGGCCGCCTGGCTCGCCGCGCCGGCGCGCAGCTCGCCCGGGCCAACCAGGGTCCCCATCCAGAGAATGCCGGACCGCCGTTGGCAGGCCGCGGTCAGCACAGCCAGCGCGTGGGGGTGCAGCGCCATATCGTCGTCCACGAAGATCAACACTTCGCCCTGCGCCACAGCCGCGCCGCGATTGCGCGCCGCGGTTGGTCCCTGGTTGGCCTGGCGCAGATAGGTCAATGGAAAAGGATGCGGCCCGGTCGCCAGCGACGGCGTTTCATCCGTGGAGCCGTCGTCCACCAGGATGACCTCGAAACGGCCGTGCGTTTGCTGACCCAGGCTGGTCAACAGGCGCGTCACAGCCGCCCGGCGATTGAAAGTCGGAATGATGATGCTCACTTCGGGTTGATTGGCCGTTGCGCGGCCGTTCTCATCACCAGTCATGATCGGCATAGTAGTGCTGCGCCACCGGTTCGGTCAGGCGCCGAATCTGGTTGATCTCCTCTGCACTCAATTTCTGACGCCACGCCTGCGCCGCGGCCTGGCTGTGGCGCACGATGGCATGGGGGTCCCCTTTGGGCGCTTCCACCGGGTTCTGTCTGCTCGAATGCGCTGCCACCCGGCGCTGGCTGCGCTCGCTCCAGGGCAAGTCCAGGCGCCGGTACAGATCGGCGAAGGCTTCCTGCGGCGCCGCGGCCATGTCTTCCAGGCGCAGGCAAATCCAGTCAGGGTGCTGCGCCGCCGCGAGGGTGACTACGTGGTAGACGCACAGCCAGAGCAGGGCCGCCTTACCCACGAAGGTCGCCGGCGGCTGCGCGATCTGGTCGGCAAAGGGCTGCAGCCAGTCGGCCAGCAGCGCCGGCTGTTCGCTAAACGACTTGAAGCCAAAGCGCCAGTTGACCTGGCGCAGGCTGGCAACGAACGCGGCCGGATGGCGCACCAGGCAGACGACATCCATGTCGAACGTTTCGTCCAGCCATCCCGCGGACATGACCGCGATCGGGTCTTTCAGGATCGGCCGCGGCAGCCCAACCGCGCGCCGCAGCCAGCGATAGGCCAGCAGTCGTCCGGGTAACACGCGCCGCACGCCCTGGCGCTGCGGCCAGTCGAAGCGATAGCTCAAGATACGGTTGAGCGGCTCCACGTACAACGGGGCATTGTCCGCGTTGACATAGGTGAACCAGTGTCGCAACAGGTGCGCCGGCAGCAGGCCGCTGGTGGGATTGAACACTTCGCCGATGTAGCAGGTGTGGGGAAACTGCGTCAGCATCTGCCCCACCCAGGTGGTCCCCGCCCGGTGCGATCCGGTCACCAGGATCGGTTGGCGCCGCCTCATGGCTGCCAGGCGCCGCTGCGGCCGGCCAAAAAATCCCGAATTCCTGCCAGCACGGCCGCTCGCTGCGGTCGGCGGCTGCGCCAGCGCGGGCGCACGGTCCAGCTCGACACGGTGCGCAAATAGCCCAACAAGATCATAGTCTGCACAGCATAGCCGAGACCGCGTTTTCTGGCAAACAGCAGGCTGTTGCGCGTGAGATAGTAGCTGAGCGCCGACCCGTCGGACCGCGCGCGGGTGTCAGGATGCCAGGCGCGGGCGCCAGGCGCGAGCTGCACGGCAAACCCGGCCTGCCGCGCCCGCCAGCACCATTCGACATCTTCGTAATAGGCAAAGAACGCCTCATCGAGCAGGCCGATCGTCGTCAGCAGATTGGCTGTAGCAAGCAGCGCGCAGCCGGAGAGGAAGTCAATGCCCGGCGTGCTGCCATCGCGCGGGGCCGGCGCGTCGAACTGGCCCTGGTCGGTTTCGCCCAGGCCGCGCGGCAAGGCCTGCCAGCCCTGGCGCAGAAAACCGCCCGCGGAAAGAATGACCTGCGGCGCCTGCGCGATCAGCACGGTGGGGCCGAACAGCCCGCCCCGCGGCGTCTGCTGGCTGGCGTTGACCAGCAGCCGGAGCATGTCGGGCGTGATGACGGCATCATCGTTGAGCAGCAGCACCGCGTCCGCGCCCGCGGCCAGCGCATGACGCATGCCCACGTTGTTGCCCCCGCAGAAACCGAGATTGCGCCCGTTTTCCAGCGCCGTTAGACCCGGCCAGCGCTGGCGCAGCAGGGCCGGCGTGCCATCGGTCGAGCCATTATCCACGACGATGACATCGAACGACGGATAGTCCGAAGCCAGCGCCGCCCCGAGTGCGGCAGATACTTCGGCGCGGCTGTTCCAGGTCAAAACGATGATAGAAACGTGCGGTAGAGTCATGTCAAAAATCGAATCCGCTAACGCGAACGACGCTTTGGCCGCAAGAGACGCAAGCGCCATCTCGAAAACGTTTGCACCCTTGCGTCCCTGCGTCCTTGCGTTCAATTCCTAAACGCCAAGGCGCCAGTCCCCGCAGGTTCGGCCTCCCGGCCGGACGACATTGGATGATAAAAGTAATCTCTGCCGCGGACGGCGTCGTCACGCCGGAGGCGTGACCTACGGTTGAGGCGGCTGTAGTTCGCCGTAGATGTGCAGCAGTTCGGCCAGTTCGTCCTGCACGGGCTTGACGGGAGGAACCTGGCCGCGCAGTCGCGGCAGCAGGTCTGGCTCCAGCAACAGGCGACGCAGCGCGGCGGCCAGGCTGTCCGCATCGCCGGGCGTGAAGAGCAGGCCGTTCTGCTCATGGGTCACGAACTCGGCCATGCCGCCCTGGTTGCTGGCAAGCACCGGCACGTGGGCCGCGAAGGCCTCCTGGATGACCAGCGGGTTGTTTTCAACCCAGAGGGAAGGAACCACCAGGACATCGAAACCGCCGTAGACCGCGGCCAACTGCTCACGGCCAAAGCGCCCGCAGAACTGCACGTGCGGCAGGCTCGCGGCCTGGCCGCGCAGCCGCGCGCTGTACGCCGGCGATTTGTCCGGGTCGCCCCAAATCTGCACCTCCACCGCCTCCCGCTGCGGATGCAGCCGGGCGATGGCGGCCAACAGAATGTGAACGCCCTTGATCTCGCCAATTTGGCCGACGTAGCCGATCACCAGCCGCGGGCGATTGGCCGGGCGCGGGCCAACCTGGTCGGCCCAGCCCAGGTCATGGCCGTGTTCCAGCACGTGAATGGGCTGAGTCACCCCGCAGGCGGTGTGCATGGCAGCCAGGAAGCGCGACGGGGAGATCAGGCGGTCGGCCTGGGCCAGCAGCGGCAGCAGGCGCGCCTTGCGATCGGCCATGTCGAGCGCCATGCCGCGCAGGCCGGGCTGTCGCGACAACCACGGCTGGCGGCTGACCCCTTGCAGCAGCGGGCGCAAGGCCGGCGCAGGCAGCACGCGGGCCGGCAGGCGATAGGCTTTGGCCTCCCACAGCAGGCAGGCCAGGCACTCCCAGGCGCTCGTCTGCCCGTTGCAGACATGCCCATCCGCGTGCAGGAGGGAGATGCGCGGGCAGATGAACCAGAAATCGGTCAGGGTGATGACCAGGGGCAGGCCGCGCTGCTTGACCACGTGGATGACGCTGGCCGACAGGGTGGCGCAGGAGGTGATATGCACCAGGTCCGGCCGCATTTCGTCGAGCAGCGCGGCCACCTGCGCGGCCATGACCGGGTTGTCGTACAAATAGCGATTGGGGTCCGGCCCTGCGGTCCAGTTGGCGTCGAGACGCGCTACCGCCACGCCCTGGTAAGTGTCATACGTCACGCCGTTGACCGGCCGCGGGCCGCGGTCCCAATCGCCCACGCAGATGACGCTCACGCGGTGTCCGGCCTGGGTCAGGGCGCCGGCGATGCCCGCGGTGTAGTTTTCGGTGCCGGCCGTGTGGCGGGGGGGGAAGCCGTTGCTCAGAAAGACCAGATTCATGGCCGGGCGCGCCCCCTGACCCCCAAGTATGGGGGAACTGGGCTTCCCCCGAAATCGGGGGGCAGGGGGGCGGTTGGCCGGGCGCGCCCCCTGACCCCCAAGTATGGGGGAACTGGGCTTCCCCCGAAATCGGGGGGCAGGGGGGCGGTTGGCCGGGCGCGCCCCCTGACCCCCAAGTATGGGGGAA
>JAYRVL010000445.1:0-3560 GCA_041918575.1 Anaerolineae bacterium
CGGGTAAGGAGCGGGTGCCGGGGAGGGTGATTTCGGCTTGCCCGGCGCTGTGTGCGGCAGCCAGCCTGCGCAAGGGGAGGACGCTAGACAGGCGCCGGCCGATCCAACGATCAGCCGACGCCTGTTTTATCATCTGACGATCACCGGGAACCAGTAGCTGCGCGGCGGCGGGAGGGGTGTGGCTGTGGGGCTGGGCGTCAGCGTGGGGGTATCGGTGGGCGTGGGTGACGGCGTCAACGTGGGGGTTGGGGTGATGGTCGCCGTAGGGCTAGGCGTGACCGTCGGCGTGTGGGTCGGCGTCAACGTGGGGGTGGCCGTTGGCGTCGGTGTGCGCGTGGGCGTATGGGTCGGTGTGGGGGTGCTCGTCGGCGTTGGCGTGGGTGGTGGCGGCGGCACCTCGTACTTGATGATGGCGCCGTTGGCGCCCACCGCCCAGCCGGCCGTCGCATCCACCATGTCAACCCACAGCAGATGATCGCTGACCGGGCTGGTCTGGCCGCTCCAGGTGGCGCCGCCGTTGTTGGTGAAGCGGATCACGCCATCGTTGCCCACGGCCCAACCGAAATTGGTATCGGCAAATGACACATTGTTCAGATCGGCTGTGACGCCGCTGGCCTGCGCGGCCCAGCTATCGCCCGCGTCGGTGGTGTGCATGATCGCGCCGCTGCTGCCCACGATCCAGCCTACGTAGGCGTCGCGGAAGTCCACGCCGAACAGGTCGCCGTTGCTGCCGGGATAGCGGCGAATCCAATTGGCGCCGCCGTCGCCGCTGGTGACGAACGAGTCGTACAGCGTCACGCCGTAGACGGCCGTGTGACTGCCGTAGCTCAGGTCGCGAATGTTGACGGCCATGTCGGCCTGGGAGAACTGCCAGGTCACGCCGCCGTCGCTGGTGCGGAAGACGAAGCCCTCCTTGCCCACGGTCATGGCATGGTTGTTGTCATAGCCTTCCACCACCCACAAAAAGCCGGTGTGGACGTTGCCGTTGCCATCCTTGACGAACTGGCGCGCCCAACTGGCGCCGCCATCCGTGGTGCGCAGCAGCGCGCCGAAGCGACCCGCCACCCAGCCCGTTTGATCGTTCTCTGGGAATTTGACCCCGCGCAGCCAGGCCGGCGGCAGGCCCGGATCAAGCTCGCGCGCCGGGTTGGGCACATAGCTCCAGGTTGCGCCGCCATCCGTCGTCTTGACGATGGCGCCTTCCTCGCCCACCACGTAGGCATGGTTGGCATCCACGGCATCCACGCCCTTGAACTCAGTGACGCCAAACGGCGCGGCGATGGTCATGTCCGCGCTGCCCTGTTTGTGCGTGATGAAATGCCCGGCGCCGGCGCTCCACACCTCGTCAGCGGCCGGCGCGGACAGCGCCGCGATGGCGGCGGTCACACCCGATTCGATGGCGATCCAGTTGACGCCGCCGTTGGTGGTGCGACGCAACCGGCCGTCCACGCCCGCGATCCAGCCGTTCTGCGCCGAGGAAAAGGCGACCGCGTTCAGGTCGAAGTCGGTCAGATACAGCAAGTTCCACCCCGCGCCGCCGTTGGTGGTGCGCAGAGCGATGCCGCCCTTGCCAACCACCCAACCGTTCTGCGCATCGGTGAAAGCGATGCTGTTGAGGTTGACCCAGGCCGGGGCCGGGTTGCTCTGGCTGGTCCAAGTGACGCCGCCGTTGCTGGTGGCGATCATTGCGCCCTGGTTGCCAACGGCCCAGGCGTGTTGACTGTCCAGCGCGGCCAGCGCTTGCCAGTCGGTGTTGAGCGGGCTGCTCTGCGGGATCCACACGCTGCCGCCGCCGTTAGTAGTGTGCAGGATCGTGTTGGCTTCACCCACGGCCCAACCGCTGTTGGCGTCGGTCATGACCAGGTCCCTGAGTCGCTGCGTGGTCGGGGTGGTTTGCCGGGTCCAGCTCTGGCCGCCGTTGGTGGTGCGCCAGATGCTGCCGTTCGCGCCGGCCGCCCAACCGTTGCTGGCGTCCACGAAATCCACGGCTTCCATGTCGTCGGCCGGCGCCAGGCGGCTGAAGGCCCAGCTCTGCCCGTTGACGGTGCGCACCACCTGCCCGCTGTTGCCAACGGCCCAGCCGGTCTGGGGATTGATGAATTCGATGTCGTTCAGGTGCGTCAGGTCGCTGCCGTACCACTGTGTGCGCCAGGTTCCCTGCGGCGGGGTCGGCGTGGACGTGGGCGTGCGGGTGGGCGTTGGGGTGATGGTTGGCGTTTGCGTCGGCGTCGGGCTAGGGCCGGCCGTCGGGGTGTCGGTGGCGGTGGCGGTGGGGCCGCTGGTGGGCGTCGCGGTCACGGTGCCGGAGGGCGACGGCGTGGGGGTATTGCCGGCCGGGCCGCCGTAGGTCAGGATCTTGCCATCGTGCGTTACGGCCCAGCCGTGCCCGGCGTCCACGAAATCTACTTCCCAGACAAAGCCGGTGTCCGGCATGGCGACGCGCGTCCAGGAAGCGCCGTCGAGGGTGTGGTAGATGCGTCCATCGGTGTCGTCGCGGCCGCCGACGGCCCAGCCCTCCGACGCGTTGAGCATCTCGATGTCGTAGAAGGTCGTGTAATAGAGGTCGTCCGGGAATGTCCCGCTCAACTGCGTGCTCCAGCCGCTGCCCGCGCTGTTGGTGTGGTAGATGGCGCCATGCTGGCCTGCCATCCAGCCGGTGTTGACATCCAGAAACGTCATGCCCAGCAGATCATGCGCGGGCGCAAAGCGGCGTCCCCATGACACGCCCTGGTCGGTGGAAAAGACCAGGCTGGCGCCGTTGCCTGCGCCGTAGCAGGTGTAGCCGAAGCACTGGAATTCCCAAACGACCACGCTGCCGCCGGGGAAGAACTCAGTCCAGTAGCGGCCGCCGTCGGCCGAGCGGAACGAACTGCCATCGGTGCCGCCGGCCAGGACGATCTGATCGGTCACGTAGTAGGCGCTGTAGAGGTAGCCGCCGTAGTCCGGCGCGACGCCGCGCACCGACCAGGTCAGTCCGCCGTCGGTGGTGCGGCTGGCCTGGCCTGTGGTGCCGACGCTGAGGCAGCGCAGCGCGTCCAGGCAGTCAATGCCGCCCTGCCAGCCGCTGACGGTATCAGGCAGGGCCAGGCGTTCCCAATCCACGCCGCCGTTGGTGGTCTTGAGCACGTAGGGGCTGCCGTTGTAGCCCCAGTCCGGGCCGCCGACGGCATAGCCGACCTGGGTGTTGATCATTTTCAGCCCGCGCAGGGTGATGCCGGGCGGCGCCCAGTATTGAATCTGCCAGTCGCTGGTGGGCGCGTGGCCGGTCGCTTCTGGCGCAGCCTGCAGGGCGGCTGTGGAGAATCCACTGATCCCCATGAGAAGGGCCAGCGCGCTAATCAGCGCCAGGGTGAGAAGGTGACGTTGGTTCATGCGGTGATGTGAGGTCCTTTGTGAATGCTGAATTTGGAATGCTCAGAGCGGAATGCTCAGCGTTGATTGACAGCAACTGAATGCCAACCTGGGAGTGTCTGAAGGTAGTAAATTGTGACGGGGAGTAACTGCTCAGCCAGGCAGTGAGAATGGTCTCGATAGCGCCCGGAGTGCCCCCCTGCCCCCAA
>JAYRVL010000446.1:0-4415 GCA_041918575.1 Anaerolineae bacterium
ACGGTGCCGGTCAGGGTTGCGGTCAAGAAGAGCATCAGCAGCCAACCCACGCGACTGCGCGCCACCTGCATGACCGACGTTGATAAATACGCGCTGGAGAGCGGTTGCGCGCCGCCCAGGCGCTGGATGTCTTCGGTCGCTTCCTCTTCGATCACCTCAACCAGGTCATTGTGGGTGATGATACCGAGTAGGCGTCCATCCGTGCTGACTACCGGCAGCGACAAGAGTTCATAGCGGGTCATTCGCCGCGCGGCCTCTTCCTGGTCGGCGCTGGCTTCGACGCTAATCAAATCTGTGCGCATGACGTCGCGCACCAGGACGTTGGACGGGGCATTGAGCAGTTCGTAAAGCGTTACTACACCGCATAACAGCCCCTGACCATCCACCACGTACAGGGTGTAGACGGTTTCGGCACGCGGATCGGGTGCGAACAGGCGCACCGCGGTGAGCGCGTCGGCGATAGTCATGCGCCGGCGCAGCGCCAGGAACTCGCTGGTCATGATGCCGCCGGCCGTGTCCCCCGGATGCACCAGGAGCGGGCTGATCTCTTCCGGGTCTTCGAGCGCGGCCAAAATGACAGAAGTGCGCTCGGGCGGTAGGTCACCCAACAGGTCAGCCGCCTCGTCAGGTTCCATTTCGTCAATGATGCGCACCAAGTCCTGATCGCTCAGCGACTCGGCCAGCTCGGCTGCTTCCTGGTCATCCAGCCATTCGAGAATGTCGGCTGAATCTTTTTCGTCCATCTGGGGAAGAAGTTCTTCCTGATCCTGCTCGTTCAGCTCGGAGAAGACCTCCGCCTGGTCGGCCGGACGCAGCTGTTCCAGGACGCTGACCGCGGCCTGCAGATTCCCCGCTTCGAGCGCGGTCCGCACCGAAGCCAGGGTCTCGTCCAAATCAAAAACCCGCTCCATGTTGCCTCCTACTTTCTTGGTTCGACAATGCGCCGAAGCGCAAGGCTGCCCATGCACATTACGCGGCGAAGTCAGGCAACAGGAGCGGGTCACAGCACAACGTGCCGGCCGCAGGGTTCAGGATTTGACGCGGTCAGTCAGGGCGACGCTGCTCACCTCCCGGTTGCTGGCTTCTATTTAGTTGGCTACGCGAGGGCAAATTATCGTCTTGCATACCAATTGCCTCCCCAGTCACCCTTAGGGGGGTAGGTGCATCGCTGCTACGGCGATGGCCCAGGGCAGGTAGCGTCCCCTTCGTTCGGTCGTTCGGAATGACGCGCTGTGCGCGCCCGGGGTATCTGCCTGTCTCTGTCTGTCATTGTACGCCCGTAATTGCCGGTTTGTCAAACGTAGCTTCGACGCAGAAACTGGGTTTCAATGCATTGTGAACATGATTCGAGCAGCATGTAGCAGCATGTAGTAGCGTGTAGTAGAAGGAGGAGTGATGGACAAGATCAAGGTGATTCTCAACCCCTACGCGGGCCGCTGGCTGGCCTCTCGCTCGCGGTCGGCCATCGAACAGGCGTTGACGGCCCAGAACATCCCGTTCGACCTGGAATTGACGCCCAGACCGGGCGCGGCCATCGAGATGGCGCGTCAGGCCAGCCGGGCCGGCTATTCGGTAGTGGTGGCTGCCGGCGGAGATGGCACGGTCAGCGAGGTGGTCAACGGCCTGGCCCTGGCGGCCGACGACATGGGCAAGGCGACGGCCGGCGTCCTGGGCGTGCTGCAAGTCGGTTCGGCCAACGACATGGCCGAGATCGCCGGCGTGCCCATCTCCTTGCAGGCAGCCTGCGAGGCAATCAAGCGCGGGCGCACGCGCCGTCTTGACCTGGGCGTGGTCAATGGCCGCTATTTCGACAACAACGTCGGCGCCGGCTTCGAGGCGCAGGTCACGATCGAAAGCCGCAAAATCAAGCGCCTGCGCGGCACTTTGCTCTATCTGATCGCTGTGTTTCGCGCGCTGGCGCACTATCCTTCTCCCACCATGCGCATCACCTGGGACGGCGGCGAACTGCAGCGGCCGCTGCTCATGGTTTCCATCGGCAATGGCCGGCGCACCGGCGGCGGCTTCTTCGTTACCCCGGACGCGGTTCAGGACGATGGTTTACTCGATCTGGGTGTAGCCAACGCCCTGCCGCGCCTGCAAATCCTGCAACTGCTGCCCAAGGTAATGCGCGGCGCGCACAAAAATGACCCCGCCATCTTCTTGACCCGCTCGACTCACATCACAGTGGAGTCAGACTACCCCCTGCCGGTGCATGCCGACGGCGAGATGATCTACACCGACGCGAAGCGCCTGGACATCTCCATTCAGCCGGGGCGCTTGGAGTTGATTGTCTGATACGGGCGTCCGGGACGCCTTGTGGTATAATCTTCCCCGATGGAATCTTCAGTTACGCCGACGCTCGTTCATGACGAGGCGGAACCACTCTCGATAACGGCCTGGTCGCCTGCTGGGGACACAATTCGTCTGTCTCCGGCAGGCGCGCCGCTGTTTTCTGTGCGAGCCGGCCTCAGCGCCGGCCTGTGGCGTATCGGCCCGGCCTGGGTGGTAGTGGCCGGCGCGCTGCACGCCCGACCACTAGCGCCAGCGGCGCACGTAATAGCGCCAGCGGCGCAAGTGGCCGCCTGGAACCCTGCTTTTCTCTTGCCGTTGCTCAGCGCGGTGGTGCTTGCCGATGCCGTTTGGGGCATCTTCTGGCATGTCCTGCGCCATGATCCACACGCGGGGCCAGCGACTGCGCCTGTTCATCAGCCGCGCCTTCGCCTGCCTTACGCGCGGCCGGACGCGCCGGCCGGTCGTTTGCTGCGCTGGCTGCAGGACGAATCGCAGCCCGGCCATGCCCTGCAAAGCTGGCCCCTGGCGCTGCTCCTGTCGGTGTTGCTGGCCCCGCCCCTGGGCCGCGCCGCCGTTGGCCTGACCCTGGCGGTCATCGTCATCAGCCTGCTCGGCCTGGCCTGGGCGCGCCGGCGCCACGCCGCGCCGGCCAGCCTGCTGGCCGTGCTGAGCGTCACATTGCCCTGGCTCCTGGGACAGGCGCTGGTCGGCCCGATCACCGCCAGCACGCTGACCCCGGCGCAGCAGGCAAGCGCTGTCGCCCTGGCGCAGCAGGCAAGCCCTGTCGCCCCGGCGCAGCAGGCAAGCGCTGTCGCCCCGGCGCAGCAGGCAAGCCCTGTCGCCCTGGTGGTCGGATTCACCCTGCTGATGTGGGGCATGCTGCGCTGCCAGCAGCACGCGCCCCTCTCCTGGCTGATGCCCGCCGGACTGGTCGTAGTGATTGCCGCGCTGGTTCTGCAGCCGGCGCCAATTGCCGCCGGCCTGGCAGGCATCCTGGGCCTGATTCCGTTCTGGCGCGGCCTGGGCCGGCCGGCTTCGCTGCCGGCTGCCTCCTGGTCGCAGGTTCACCCGTGGCTGCTGGCCTCCCTGCTGGCAGCAGCCGCCGCGTAAGAAAGTCGAGGCATTCATGCGCATTGGTCGCTTTCAGTATCAGGACGGCGTCGGGTACGGCGTGCTGCAGGCAGATGAGACCATTCTCCGCCTGGCGTCGTCTCCCTTCATTCCCCACATTCCGCTTGACGGGCCGCGGGAAACGCTGAGCGCAGCCTCGCCATTGGCCCAGGCGCGGCTGTTGACCCCGTGTCAGCCGAGCAAAATTGTGTGCATTGGCCGCAACTACGCGGCCCACGCGGCCGAACATCAGGTGCAGCCGCCCTCCCAGCCGCTCATCTTCCTCAAGCCGCCCAGCGCACTGCTCGCGCCCGGCGCCGCCATCGAACTGACACCGCTGTCCGCGCAGGTCGAGCATGAGGCCGAGCTGGTCGTGGTCATCGGCCGTCGCTGCCGCCATGTGCCCGCCGCGCACGCGCTGCAGGTGGTCCTGGGCTACACCTGCGGCAACGACGTAACCGCCCGCGATTTGCAGCGCCAGGACGGCCAATGGGCGCGCGCTAAAGGCTTCGACACCTTCTGCCCGCTTGGCCCGTGGATCGAAACCGATCTCGATCCAACCCAGGTCGAAGTCACCTGCCTGGTCAACGGCGCCTTGCGCCAGCGCGGTTCCACCGCAGACCTGATCTTCCCCGTCGCACACTTGATCGCTTACGTCACCCAGGCCATGACCCTGGAGCCGGGCGATGTCATCATGACAGGCACACCGGCCGGCGTAGGCCCGCTGCACGCCGGTGATGAAGTGGTCGTGCGCATCAGCGGCATTGGCGAACTACGTAACTCGGTCCGATAGCCCTGGACGCAAACAGGGCCAAGTTTTTCGAGGAGATCTTTTCACATGCATCACCTATTGGATATCGGCGACCTGTCGCCCGCTGAAGTGTGGCAAATCATCAACACAGCCGCAGCCCTGAAAGCGGAATGGCAGGCGCGCGGCAACGCCCCCATCCTGGCCGGCAAAGCGCTCGGCATGATCTTCCAAAAGCCCTCGCTGCGCACACGGGTTTCGTTCG
>JAYRVL010000447.1:0-2007 GCA_041918575.1 Anaerolineae bacterium
AAGCCCGAAAACGCAATGCCAACTCTGACCGCATATATCACCGACGGTGCGGACGACTCGCAAGAGAGCAGCGGCACCCCCAACCCGACGCAGATCAGCTTGAACTGCGCTACCAGCAACGGCTACATCGGCCTTCGCTTCCAGGGTACCGGTCTCATTAGGGGCGTAATCATCAACAGCGCGGTCCTGAAGCTGCATCTGCCGTCCGGCAGCTATGACACGCCCAATGTCACTCAATACGGCCAGCTCATCCCCCACGCACCTGCGTTTACCACAAACACCAACGACATTAGTGGCCGGACCCTAACTCAAGCAGGCGTTCCCTGGACTTCAACAGCCGGAGGCAGCGGCTACCGCCAACCTCCCGACATTGCCACCGTCCTACAGGAAATCGTCGATCAAGACGATTGGGTTGAAGACAACTACTTCGCCATCATCATGAGAGGCAACAGCACCACCAGCTCCCCCCTGCGCATCAGCGCTTATGAGGGGGGCATGTCTACGCGCCCCTACATCATCATCGACTACACCGTACCGACCCCGCCCGGCGATCTGAGCACAACGCTCATTCTCGCCGGCTGCGCGGCCATCCAACCCGGCCAGCGCATCGTTCAGATCTAAGGAGCAAACTATGTCTGTCCAAGATCGACTCGTGATCGACACCCACGCCAAGACCGAAACCGCCCTGCGCAGCGTCACGCAGCTCTCTGCCCAACTCCGGGAGATTTACGGCCAGTACGAAGCCTTGGGCGGGCAGGCAGCCCTCACCGGCTATCCGTGGCCCGAAGGCTACACCGAAGCCGACTTCATCACCGGCATGACCGCCGTGGCCCAGATCATCAATTACATCGAGACGAGTGGGCACTACGCACCTCTGATTAAACTCCGGCTGGCCTTCTAGGAGAACCTCCACGTGGCCTACAATCCCCCGCTGCGAGGCGTGGCTTACAAGTTCTTTGTGGCCATGACCTCCCAGGCGAACCCCAAGACGTTTCTCAACACACCCTCCTTCGCCAGCGGGGAAGTTCAGGTTTCTAAAGACGGCGGAGCCTTCGCCAACATCACGACGCTACCGGTGGCGTCCGGCCGCCTTGTCGAAGTCAACCTGTCGGCGGTCGAAATGACCGCCGACAACATCGCCGTGCAGTTTCTCGACGGCAACAGCGAGTGGTGCGATCTCCTGGTCAACATCCAGACCGTGGACGCCGGCGTACCGGCCAACGTCAAGCAGTGGAACGGCACGGCCGTGCCAACGCCTCACACCAATGGCTACCCGGTCGTCACCATTAAGGACGGCGCCGGCACGGGGGAGATCGATACCAGCGGCGGCAAGGTCTTGCTGCAAGATGGGGCCGTTAGCGCCTCCACTCTGGCGGCCGACGCCGGAACCGAAATCGCCGCGGCCGTGTGGGCCAACGCGACCCGCACGCTCTCGGCGTCAGGCGACCCCACCGCCGCTCAAATCGCCGATGCGGTCTGGGATGAGGCCCGGGCTGACCACACGGCCGCCGGCAGCTTTGGCCAGGGGGCGGCCAGTGTGCAGGGCAACATCACCGGCAGCGTAGCCAGCGTCACCAACCCCGTCACCGCGGGCACTGTCAGCGACAAGACTGGCTACGCCCTCTCGGCCGGAGGTGTATCGGCCGTCCAGTCCGGGTTGTCTACTCTGACGGCGGCCCAGGTGAACGCGGAAGTTGATGCCGCCCTGGCCGGCATTGGTTTGACGCCAACCGTCACCGGCAGGATCGACCAAGCCATTTCCAGCCGTCTCGCCACTGCGACTTACACGGCCCCGGCCAACGCCGACGTAACGGCCATCAAAGCCCAGACCGACAAACTGGCCTTCGCCGGTGTAGGCCCTTACGACGTCAAGGCCACGCTCGACGGCGAGCCGGTCACCGCTTCGTCAGTCAGCGACAAGACCGGCTACAGTCTCAGCGCCGCCAGCGTGACGGCCGTCCAAAGCGGCCTATCCACCCTCACCGCCGCTCAAGTCAACGCGGAGGT
>JAYRVL010000448.1:0-2614 GCA_041918575.1 Anaerolineae bacterium
CTACGCCGCTGACCGGACCGAAATCGTTGTCCTGTATGGCCGGCGCCGCGTGGGCAAGAGCGCGCTGCTGTTCGAGTAGGCGGTTATCTGAAACCGTCCATGCCGGCCATCAGGATATCGGTGATGATCAGGTCGGGGTCTGCGTCGCAGACCTCTGGCGTCTGTGCGACCCTAGAGGTCTGGGGCGTTATTCAACACGCGCCAGACCGCAGCGGCCAGGTCGGCCACGGCAAAGGGCTTTCGCAGCCAGGGCACGCCGGCCAGCGTCAACTCCTCGTCGCCGTTCTCGGCCAGCACGTACCCGGTCATGAAGATCAGCTTGATCTCCGGGTGGGTGATGCGCAGGCGCCGATAGAGTTCCAGTCCACCCATCTCCGGCATCACCATATCGCTGATCACCAGGTGGACGCCATGCCCTGGCGCAGCCAGCGCGGCCAGCGCCTCGTGGCCGCTTCCGGCCGTCACAACCCGGTAGCCCAGTCCGCGCAACGCCTCGCGCATCGCGACGCGTGCAGCGGCATTGTCTTCTACCAGCAGGATCGTGGCGCTGCCGGTTGCAGGATGGGCGGAGACTGCGAGGGGCGCATCAGATGCCGGGTCAACGTGCAGGGGGAGGAAGATTGCAAAAGTTGTGCCTACACCCACCTGGCTGGTCACGTCAATGGCGCCGTCGTGTTGCTTGACGATGCCGTAGACCTGCGCCAGGCCGAGACCGGTGCCATGACCAGGGGCTTTGGTGGTGAAGAACGGCTCGAAGACGTGCTGCATGTGTTCCGGCAAAATTCCTGTCCCCGTATCGGCCACCTCCATCCGCACCCACGAGCCTGGCTTGAGGTCAGGCAGGGGCGTTGGCTGACCGGGCGCCAGCGCTAGCGCAGAAAGGCTGAAAGTCAGCTGGCCGCCCTGCGGCATGGCATCGCGGGCGTTGAGCGCCAGGTTCATCAGCGCCTGCTGCAGTCGGGTGGGATCGGCCTGAACGATATACTCATTGCGGTCGTAGCGAACGTAGAGCTTGATATCTTCATGCAGAGTGCGTTCGAGCAGCTTGATCAATTCCTTGACCTGCGAGAGTAGATCGTGGGCATTGCGTTCCATGGGCGCGCGCCGGCTGAAGTCGAGGATCTGACGGATGAGGTTGGCAGCGTGATCGGCCTGTTGGCGAATAGTAGCGACGTAGCGCAGGTAGCGCGGGGGCAGTTCAGACGCCTTTTCCAGGAGCCCGGCATAAAGCATGATGGCGCCCATGATATTATTGAAGTCGTGAGCGATGCCGGCAGCCAATTGACCGACGGTTGCCAGGCGTTCCTGCGCCTCGCGATAACGCTGCTGTTCGCGCAACTCCGTAATGTCATTGGTGACGAACAGCCAGCTTCCTGGCGCCGCGGCGCTGCTGATGGGCTGAGCCGTCAGGGCGATGGTGCGACTGCCGGCGTGCAGTTCATGCCATGGGCCCGATGGAGGTGGCGCCATCAGTTCGGCGAGCGGCCGGCCGCCCAGGACGGTGACGCGGGCGCTGATCTCAGCGCCGGTTAGCACGGCCAGATCACGCCGCGCCGCCGGATTGGTCAACAGCACCTGACCCGCAGCGTCGAGCAGCAGCATCCCCTCTGGCACGCTTTCGACGATCTGCGTGATTTGCTCGGCCTGCGCCTGCACACGCGCCAGCAGTTGTTCGCGTTCGGTTTCGGAGCGCTTGCGCTCAGTGATGTCATGGCCGATGCCGATCAAGCCAATGACCTGGCCGGTGTGATCGCGCAGCGGCACCTTGTCCGTCAGTTGCCAACCCAGACGGCCGTCCGACAGGGTGACGTGCTCCTCGCGATTGAACACCGGTTGGCCCGTTCGAATGACCTGCTGGTCATCGGCCGCAAAGATCGCGGCCAGGTCAGGCGGGAAAATTTCGGAATCGGTTTTGCCCAGCGCCTCGGCCTCCGTGGCAACGCCCATTTTATGCAGGTCCGCCCGGTTAGCCAGGGTTTTGCGGCCCTGGAGATCCTTGGCGTAAACCGAATCGGGCAGATTGTCCACCAGGGTGCGCAGCAGTGTGCGCTCGGTGGCCAGGGCGGCCTCGGCCTGCTTGCGCTCGGTGATGTCACGCACGATCGTCACGAACAGATCGCCCTGGGCGCCGTGAACGCGCGCCACACTCAGTTCCACCGGTATTCGTCGGCCACTACGATGGAGATTGACGCCTTCGAACATGGCGCTGCCATGGCGCGCCAGTTCGGACCGAACGACCTGCCCCGGGACTCCGCGCACCTCCGGGGCCTGTAAGTCCGAAACGCACATGGTCAGCAATTCCTCGCGGCTGTAGCCCGTCATCTCGCACATGCGCGGGTTGACCTCAAGAATGTGATCATCGGTGCTGTCTACATGAATGGCGTCATTGGCGTGTTCGAAAATGACGCGAAAGCGCGCCTCGCTCTCGCGCAGGGCCTCTTCCACCCGTTTGCGCTCGGCAATGTCGCGTTCCAGGGAACGATTCGCCTCTTCGAGCTGTATCATCTTGGCTTCGAGCTTGCGGATCAGGGCCTGGCTGTACTGCGAATAGTGATCGTCGGTCGAAACTGGCTCGTTCGACGTAACCAGCAGCCGGTTTTGGTGATTGGCCAAC
>JAYRVL010000449.1:0-2353 GCA_041918575.1 Anaerolineae bacterium
CGGGCTGCTGCGGCGCTGCCGCACCCGCGTCCACCTGGGCATCACCCAGTGGGGAGAGCAGGGATTCGAACAGCAAGGAATGCTGGTGCAAGTGCTGCAGCGTGTGCTGGGGCAGGCGGGGGTGTAATGGCGAGCGCGCTTCCAACGACAGCAGAAACAGCCGTGACGGCGACCGACGCGGTAAGCGGCGCGCCGCCCCGCTTCATGCCGCGGCCGGCGCAGGCGCAGGTGCTGGAATTTCATGAGGGCAGGCTGGGCATCAGCGCAGTGCCGGGCAGCGGCAAGACGCAGACGTTGAGCTATCTCGCCGCGCAACTCGTGCGTGCGCTGGCAACGCGCCGCGAGGAAAGCGTCAATCCTTTCGAGACGCCCGAAGTGCTCATCGTCACCTTTTCCAACTCGGCCGTGGAGAATTTCCGCCAGCGCATTTCCCAGATCCTGAGTACAGAGTTCGGCCTGCTGCCCAACGTGGGCTACCGCGTGCGCACCCTGCACGCGCTGGCTAATGACATCGTGCGCATGCGGCCGGCGCTGGCCGGGCTGACCGATGATTTTCAGATTGCAGATGAACGGACGGCGCAGCAGATGCTGGACGACGCCTTGCAGCATCAACTGGGCAATGAGCCGACCGCGCTCGACTTCATCCTGAGCCGCGAAATCAAAGAGCAGCAGATCGCCGGCCTTCGCCGGGAGAAATGGCCTGAGCTGGCCCGCGACATCGCCAGCATGGTGATTCGCCGGGCCAAAGACCTGGAATTGACGCCGGTGGAACTGCGCGGCCGCCTGGGCAACCTGGAAGAACGGTCGGCTGTGCTTCTGCGCCTGGGGCTGAACGTCTACGAGACCTATCAGCGCGGCCTGCAGATGCGCAACATGGTAGATTTCGACGACCTGGTGCGCCTGGCGCTGCTCACCCTGCGCCTGGCGCCCGATTTCCTGGAGCGCCTGCGCCGGCGCTGGCCCTATGTGCTGGAGGATGAGGCCCAGGACTCCAGCCTGCTGCAAGAAAAAATGCTGCGCCTGCTGACCAATACGCAGGAGCAGGGCGCGCAAGGCGTGGGCGGCGGTCACTGGGTGCGCGTGGGCGATCCCAACCAGGCGATCAACACCACGTTTACCACCGCTGACCCGGCGCATCTGCGCCAGTTCTTGCACGAACCGGGCGCGCTGCGCCGCGATCTGCCTGACTCCGGCCGCTCCGCGCGCCCTATCATTGACCTGGCCAATTACCTGGTCAACTGGACCTGCATCTCCCATCCGGCGACCTGGCTGCGCTTCAACACCTTCTTGCAGCAGGCGATTCAGCCAACGCCGCTCAACGACCCACAGCCCAACCCCACACAGAGCTTTACCTATTTCGATGAGCGCAGCCACACGCCGGACGACGAATTGAAAGCAGTGGCCGATTCGTTGAGCCGCTGGCTGCCGAGTCACCCTGACTGGACGGCGGCTGTGCTGGTGCCGGAGAACAGCCGGGGATTTCAACTGGCGACCGAACTCAAGGCGCGCAACCTGCCTTGTGAAGAGCTGCTGCGCAGCAGCGCGGCGACGCGCAATGTGGCCGGCAAGCTGGAGATGGTGGTGCGCTACCTGGCCGAACCGGTGGAGCGCATGGGGTTGGCAGACGTCTATCGCCACGTCTGGTGGGGCCGCGGCCGCGACGCCGAAAGCCAAGAGACGCCCCTGGAGGCCCTGTCCGCGCTGGCAGGCGATGAGGCGAGCGATGACCCGACCGCGGGTTCGTCGCGAGATGCTGACCGCGATGGCGCGGCCGATGCTGCGCCCGCGGCCGCCTCGATCCTCACCGCGCCGCCGCTGGGCGCGGGGCCGCTGCCGCGCTCCGCCCTGGACCAGGCGCAGGCGCAGCAGGTGGAAAAGGCCCTGCGCCGCCTGACCAGCGTGGAGGATTTCCTCTACCCTGGGCCTGCAGGCGACTGGCTGCTGGCGCTGCGACCCGCGCTGGAGCAGCCGGCCATCATGACCGATCTACAGCAGTTCCGCCAGGCGGTGCAGCGCTGGCTGGAGGCCGCGGTGCTGCCCATTGACCAACTGGTGCTCACCCTGGGCCGTGAACTGTTTACGGAACCGAGCGAGTTGGCCCTGACGCACAAGCTGGCGCTGGCGCTGGCGCACTTCGCAGAAACGCAGATCAGCGCGCGGCTGGCGGAGCTGGCAAACGAGCTGCAGATCATTGCGCGCAACGAGCGCCGCTTCCTGGGCTTCGACGCGGCCGAGTTTGGCTATCAGCCCAAAAAAGGCGTGGTGACCATTGCCACCATGCACGCGGCCAAGGGACTGGAATGGGACCGGGTGTACCTGATGGCGCTGAACAACTACAGCTTTCCCGCGGCGC
>JAYRVL010000450.1:0-9811 GCA_041918575.1 Anaerolineae bacterium
CTCTCCGTCATTGGCAATCCCCAATGACTTCTGTGGATTTATTTAGGCTGCGATCTCGGGTCGTCCGCGTTCGGCATAGATCGCGGCGCGCAAATCGGCGAGATCCTCGTCATCCGCCAGCGCGCCTGCCTGCTGGAGCAAAATTGCGTGGCTATCCTGACTCCGCAGCCAGTCGTCAAGCGCATCGCGCAAGAACCGCCACGTATCTTCGATGCGCCGTCCAGGTAATGACCGAAGGCGGACTCCACGGCGGAATGCTTGCTGCGCGAGATTCACAGCGTGATCAAGACCGCTGTAGCTATCATAAAGATGGCATAGTAGGCGCGGCTGACAGCCTTCTCCTTGGCCGTCAGATGACGCAACTGATCATGAGTCATTGCCTACCTCCCATGTGATCCTGACAGCGCAATACGGCAAAATTTCACTGGTCGTTAGTATACAGCGAGCATCTGTTTTGGTCAATCGAAAGTCTGCGCAGAAGTTAGGTTGTCATTCGTCTTGTAGATGATGATAATTTAGTTGTAGTAGTAGGGGTTGTGGATTTGTGGATAAAACGCCGCCGCCGCGGCTTGTCTACCAGGGGTAGGGACGCGCGCATGATGACGTACTACATCTTGTGGTCTGGCGCCAATGGCTGCATGGGATGGGGTGTGGATTCAGACAGAACAACTGGCCGCCCCCAAATGGCCGTGTGGGCGTGATACAAACCCGGTACAAACCGCTGAATACTAGATGTTGTGGTGCGCGACTTCGTGAGGCTTGTATCTTGGGCCAGCCGCGGTTGGGATAGAGTTGGGAAAATCGCCTACTTATCCCCAATACCCACGTCTGGGTAGGGGTTTTTCCCCGAAGTTATCCACAGGCGGCGGCGTTATCCCAAATGCGGACTGAACTTACGGCTTGTCCCAGTTGTTGGGATCGGTCGGGTCCATGTTGGCCCTAAGCTGTTCGAGCAGGCCGCGAAGGGTCAGGATAGGATCGGTGGTGGGCTGGCTGCCGGTGTATTCCTTGACCAGCAGAGCCACCTGCTCGCGCCAGATGTCGGCCTGTTCGCGCAAGTCCGCGCGCTCGAGAGCGAACTGTTCTTGCAGGGCGGCGACGCGGCGGGTCAATTGTTCAGCCTGCTGTTTTTCGCTGCTCCAGGCGGCGCGATACCAGCCGAGCGGCTGGGCGTCGCCCGGCAGCACCGCGGCCAGGCAATCCTGCGGCCGTTGTTCCCCGGGCAGATGCTGTGCGCCGGACAGGTACGGCGCCGGATCGCAAAAGCCGCCCCAGCCATCCCGCCGCGAGTAGGGGTTGATGCGAATACCAAAGTGCAGGTGCGGCCCGCTGGAGGCGCCGGTGTTGTCCGAGATGCCGATCACCTCGCCTGACTTGACCGCGTCAGCTTCTTTGGCCTTGCTGCTCTCCAGGTGCGCGTACAGGCTTTCGCCCCAGGAATGCTTCAGTTTGATGTAGTTGCCAAAGCCGTTGGCCTCGAACCCGGTTTCCAGCACCTCGCCGTCGTCCACTGCCACGATTTCGACGCCATTGGGCAGCGCGTAATCAAGCCCGTTGTGTCCTTTGAGGGGCACGCCGTCGTAGGAGAACTGGCCGTAGAAGGCTGGGTTGCCGCCAAATCGTTGGCTCATGCGAAAGGCGCCGTTGAATGGAAAGCGAATGGGCATGAGTCCTCCCGTCTGTTCAGATCGATTCTTCGCCTTCGGCTACCGCCGACGCCGCTGCGTCCCCATCTGCTTTCACCTGGGCCGCCGGCCGCGCCGGGCGCCGCGGCAATTCCTGCCAGACCTGCGCCAGACGCTGGCGCCAGGTCGGCGGCGGCGCGACAGCGGTCTGAATGGAGACAGGGAAAGGCGGCAGATCGAGCAGCTTGGCGTAGATGTAACCGGCCACCACGCGCACGGTGGCCAGCACCGGCGCGGCCAGAAACGCGCCCAGGATGCCGGCCTGCGTGGCGCCGACGATGACGCCCACCAGCACCACCAACGGATGCAGGTTGACGCTCTGGCCGATGATGCGCGGCACCAGGATGTTGTTCTCTGCCTGCTGGATCAGCGCATAGACGCCGATGGTCAGCAGGCCGAAGGAGGCGTTCGACATCTCCAGGGTGATGGAGCCTTGCAGCAGGGCGACTAACAGCGCCGGCGCCATGGCGATGAGGGGGCCGAGGTTGGGGATGATCTCTAGGATGCCGGCCAGTAGGCCGAGCAGAACGGCGCCGGGCATGCCGATGATCGCCAGGGCCAGGGTGGTGACGATGCCGATGGTCAGACAGAGCACGAGTTGGCCGCGAAAGAACGACTGCCAGATGCGCCCCAGGCGCTGCATCAGTTCCTGCATCTCCGGCTGATACGGCGCGGGGAAAAGTCCCTCGACCCAGGCGCGCATGCGCGGCGCGTCCTTGACCATGTAGAACGAATAGAGCAGCATCAGCAGAAAGGCCAGCAGGGACGTGAAGATGCCGACAACCACATTCGAAGCCACGCCGGTCGCCACGCCCACCACGGTTGAGGCAGAGCGCAGCGCCTGGGAGATGTAATTGATCACCGTCTCCGGGCTGAAGACCTGGTCAATCTGAAATTGTGAAAAACTGCTGTTGACGCGCTCATACCAGGGCCCGAGATCGAATTCGAAGCCCAACAAACGCAGGGACGGGTAGGTCAGGGGGAAGTCCTCGAGCCATTTCAAGAACCCGGCGTACAGTTCGTTCCAGGGAATCTGAATCGAGCCGATTTCTTCGACGAGCACCGGGATCAAAATGATGGGGACGAGGAACAGCATGAGAATGACGAACAGGTAGACGAGACCGGTCACCAGGCCGCGCGGCAGGCGCAGGCGCATCAGCCGGTTGACCATCGGATGAATGAGGTAAGCCAGGATGGCGGCCATGATCAGCGTGGCAATCACGGTCCGGCTCAGGTAGATCAGCAGGAGGCCGGTCAGGATCATGCCCAGGGCCGCGTTGCGCTTGAAGTTGCGGTCCCAGCGCGTCAGCGGCGCCGGCGCAGTGGTGTTGATTGGGGTTTCATCGTTCATGTTCGGTATCCACAGCGAAAGAATTTCAGGCGTACTTTAATGCAACATGCACGCGGTGTCAAGTTGCTTTTCCGTGATCGCAGCGGCGGTGGTATAATGCGGCGCCCCCAGGATGGACGCGACGGGGTCTCTCTCCGCGGCGCCTTGAATTCAACGAGTTGACTATGACCCACTATCAAGTTGTCATCGGCATGGAAGTCCATGCCCAACTGCAAACTGCGTCGAAGATGTTCTGCGCGTGCGATGCGGCCGTCTTTGGCGCGCCGCCCAACTCGCATGTTTGCCCGGTCTGCCTGGGCATGCCCGGCGTACTGCCGGTCATCAACCGCCGCGCGGTGGAGCAGACGATTCGCACCGGCCTGGCCCTGGAGGCTGACATTGCCGAAACTGCGGTCTTTGCCCGCAAGAACTACAACTATCCTGACCTGCCCAAGGGCTATCAGATCAGTCAGTATGAACTGCCGCTCTGCGTCGGCGGCCGCTTGACGATTACCGGGGATGACGGCCAGCCCAAGGTGATTCGCATCCGCCGCGCGCACCTGGAAGAAGACACCGGCAAGTCGAAGCATGTCAGTCAGAATGGCGTCACCTACAGCCTGCTCGATTACAATCGTTCGGGCATGCCGCTGTTGGAAATCGTGACCGAGGCGGACATTGCCAGCGCGCAAGAGGCGTACAACTATTTGACCAAGTTGCGCGCCATTTTGCGCTGCATCGGCGCCAGCAGCGGCGACATGGAGAAGGGAGCGATGCGCTGTGAGGCGAATGTGTCGGTGCGCACGGCGCGGCAGGCCGCCCAGGGCGAGTACGGCGTCAAGGTGGAGATCAAGAATCTGAACTCTTTTCGCGCAGTGCGCAGCGCGGTGGAGTACGAGGTCAAGCGCCACATCGAGGTGCTCGAACGGGGCGGCGCCATTCAACAGGTGACGTTGGGATGGAACGAGGCGGAAGGGCGCACCTTTGTGCAGCGCAGTAAGGAATCCGCGCATGACTATCGCTATTTTCCTGAGCCAGACCTGCCGCCGCTGCGCATCACGCGGGAACTGGTGGAGCAGTTGCGCGTCACCCTGCCGGAGCTGCCCGACGCCAAGCAGACGCGTTTCATGGCGCAGTATGGACTCAACGCCAATGATGCGGCCGGCCTGGTGACCGATCAGGCCGTGGCCGATTACTTCGAGGCTGCGGCTGCGGCGTATGGCGGCGCGGGCCGCGAGGTGTGTAACTGGATCACCGGGCCGCTCTTCAGCGCCATGGTCAACGCCAATCAGGAGATCGGCGGCCTGAAGGTGGCGCCCGGCGACCTGGCGGCGCTGCTGGCCTTGATTGACCGCCGGGTGATCAACCGCAACACCGCGCAGCGGGTGCTCGTCTCCATGCTGGAAACGGGCCGGCCGGCCGCGGCGATTGTGGAGGCAGAGGGGTTGGCGCAGGTCAGCGATGCCGATGAACTGACCGCGGTGGTAGCCGGGGTGATTACCGCCAATCCGGCCGAGGTCGAAAAGTACCGGGCGGGCAACCTCAACCTGCTCAATTTCCTGATCGGCCAGGTGATGCGGGCCACGCGCGGCAAGGCCAATCAGGCGGTGGCGCGTCAATTGTTGGAAACGGCCCTGGCCGAGTAGAGTCTAGAAACGGAGTGAAGCGAATGTCAAAGACCATCATCTCGACCCCGCACGCGCCCGCGGCGCTTGGCCCCTATTCACAAGGGGTGAAAGCGGGATATCTGATCTACACCGCCGGGCAGTTGGGCCTGGACCCGGCCACCGGCCAGTTGGTGGGTGGCCTGGAGGCGCAGACCGAGCAGGCGCTCAAGAACCTGGCCGCGATTTTGGAAGCGGCCGGCAGCCGCATGGAAAATGTCGTCAAGACCACCTGTTTCCTGGCCGACATCGCCGATTTCAAGGCTTTCAACGGCGTCTACGGCCGCTTCTTTGCCGCCAACCCGCCTGCGCGTTCCACCATTCAGGCGGGAGCGCTGCCGGCCGGCGCGCGTGTGGAGATCGAAGTAGTGGCGCTGGTGGAGTGATTCGGAAAGCGAGCGATTGAAATCGCGCCTGCTGGGCGTACCGCCGGGCGTCTACCTGCGTGGACGCAATGTCGGTCGGCGCAGGATGCCTGAATAGTGACATGTGAAAGAAAATGGAGACGCCCTTGACACCCAACGTGCGTGCGCCCAGTGGTTGGCGGCGCTTGATCCTTCCTCTGGTCTGGTCGAAGCCCGGTTCCTGGCTGTTTGCCCGGCTGATGCATCGCCTGGATCGGCCGGCTCTGCGCTGGACGCGGGGTCGCGTCTCTTTCACCAGTCTGCTGGCCGGCCTGCCCATCATCTCGCTGACGACCACCGGCGCTAAGAGCGGGCTGCCGCGCACGGCGCCGCTGGTGGCCGTCGAAGATGGCGAGCGGCTGGTGATCTTTGCCTCCAACTTTGGCCAGGCCCACTATCCGGCCTGGTATCGTAACCTGACCGCCCATCCACAGGTGCGCGTCATGCTGCGCGGGCAGGAGCGGGCCTACAGCGCACGGGAAACCGAGGGCGCGGAACGCGACGCCTATTGGGCTGTCGCGGTCAAGCTCTATCCCGGTTACCAGGCCTACAAGGCGCGCACCGGCGGCCGTCCCATTCCGGTCATCGTGCTGACGCTTGAACCCGCAGCGGCCTAACGCAGATAGCGATCGAAGAAATCGGCGATCCGACGATTGACCTCGTCAATGCTGGGATTCAGGTCGCCCCCTTCGGGCACAAGGCCGTGCGCTCCGTTCTTGACCAGGATCAGTTCCGTGGGCACACCCGTGGCCTTTAGTTGATCGTAGAGGCGCTGCGACTGCAGCAAGGGGACGGTCGCGTCCTGTTCCCCGTGAACGATGAGCATGGGGGGGTCGTCGGGCGTTACGTGCGAAACAGGGCTGGCGCGCCAGAGCATGTCTGAGGCCGAATCGGACAACCCAAAGACCTGCTGGATCATGCGCTTGAATTCCGGTTTGGCGGTGATTTCTGACGCGTTCAGGTCGGTGGGACCATACATGTCCACTGCTGCCTGCACACGACTCGACTGCTCAGCGTAGCCGCCGGCGCCATCGAAGCCGGCGCGCTCGTCTGTGAGCGCGGCCAGGGCCGCCAGGTGCCCGCCCGCGCTGTTGCCCAGGATGCCAAAACGGGTTGGATCGAGATTGTATTCCGCCGCGTGGGCGCGCAAGAAGCGGATGTTGCATTTGATGTCTTCGATCATGGCCGGGAATTTGGCCTCTGGCGCCAGGCGATAGGTGATGGCGATGAAACTGTAGCCGCGCACGACCAACTGTGGCATCACCGACAGGCCGTAGCCGCCCTTCTTGCTGCCGCCCGACCACGAACCGCCGTGGACGTAGATGATGGTTGGAGTAAGCCCTTTGACATCGGGCAGGCGGTACAGGTCAATGCGCAGGGTGACGCCGTCCATAACGCAGGTGGGCAGGTTCTTCTGTTTGATGTTGCGCGTGGACTTGTCCAGGGCAGCCGGGTCGAGGGTGGGTCGGGCCGTTGGTTCAACCGTGGGCGTTTCGGTGGGCGGCGCCGGTGTTGGCGTCGGCGCTGCGGTTGGTTCAGAGGTCGGCGTGGCTGCCGGAAGGGCCGTCGTCGCCGGTGCGCTGGTGGCCGTGGCGGCCGCGGGCAGCGTGACCGGCGCTGCGGTGGGGGACGCAACCCGGTTGCACGCGGCGAGAGATAGGACCAGCAGCAGCATGAGCATGGGTCTCGTCTTGATCTTCTTGATCTTTTTCAATTCGTCTGTTGTCTCCTGAACTGACTGTGTCTGCCCACCCGGCAGACACGGGCCTATTGTAGCATAGAGCGTGCGATTCGTGAAGCAAGCCCCAAAAAGAAAGATGGTCAAGGACGTGGGCCTTGACCATCTTTTTGTTGTTGGTTCGCCGCGGGGCGTTGCCGCGTTAGCGGGTCTTGACGAAAACGACCGCGAAGGAGTTATGGAACAGGGTGTTGCCGCCCTCACCGGGAGCGCATTCGGCTTCGTCGGTGAAGTTGGAGTGCAGCGGTCGTGCGATGTCGCTGCCGCTGGGGCTTTGCCCGTCGTTGGTGGCAAAGACCGCGTACTGCGCGCCCTTCCACATGACGAATTCGAACTTGCCCGGCCCCTTGGAGCCGCTGACGTTCTTGTCCAGAACCTCGCCCGGGTTGTCGCCCGGCGTCTGAATGAAGGTGATGCCATCCACGGGATTGCCGGCCGCGTCGATGACCAGGCCGAAGATGTTGTGATTGCCCTTGTTTTCACACGGGGTTAGACGGCGCATTTCCTTCAGCACGTACTGATTGCCGGCCTTTGGCGCTTCGGCCTGCGTGGCCGCCAGGGGCTTTGGCTGGGCCAGGCGAGCAGCGGCGGGCGCTGCAGGCCGTGGTGTGGCGGTGGGGACCGGCGTGGCGGTCGGTGGCAGGGGGGTGTCGGTCGCGGTGGGCGTGGCGGTGGGGGTGGCCGTGGGCAACGGCGTGTCGGTGGGAATCGCCGTCTCGGTCGGGGCCGGCGTCCAGGTGGCGGTTGGTGGAATGAGCGTGAGCGCGGGCGCCAGGGCGATGCTCTGCCCGCTCTTGAGCGCCAGCGCCGGCGCGGATGAACCGACTGTGTTGCGCCAGCTTTGCTGCGTCAACATCACCAGGTTGTGCGCGTCCAGGCTGGCGTTGCGTTGACTGATGGCGTTGAACAGACTGAGCGGGGCCGCAATGCCACACAGCCAGATGAAGAGCAGAACAACCGCGACCAGCCGCAGTTTGGCGCCGATGGTGCGTGATTGGAACCAGATGGACAGGTTGTTGGCCGACTGGCCCAAACCCCAGATGGCGCCAAAGAGGCCGGTCGGCGCCGGGGCGGTCGTCGAGGCGGCCAGGGTCGGCGCCGGCGCTGACCGGCGGGCCGGGGCCGGCGGCATGGGCGCGGTGGGGCGCGGCGCCGCAGTCGAACGCGGCAACGGCGCCGGGATGGCGGCGGTCACCGTGGTCTGCGCCTGGCGTGTCTGCATGGGCCGGCCTTCGCTCTGATGCAGTCGCCGCGTCAGGGCGCGACTGATATTGAGCGCCAGATGGGGATAGCGCTCCACCAGGGATTCGAAGTCCTCGCGCTCCAACGTCCACAGGTCCACATCGGTCTGCGCGACGGCCGTGGTGGTGTGCGGCTCGCCGGTGAGCAAGGATCGTTCGCCGAAGAACTCGCCGCTGTGCAGGGAGGGCAGCTCGTACTCCTGACCGTTGTCCACGGTGGTCAGGGTGATGCGTCCGGTTTCGATCAAATAGAGCGTGTGGCCCGGCTCATCCTGGACGAAAATGGTTTCCCCGCGGCGGAAGCGCTCTGGCGTCAGGTGAGAGGCCACGTCGTCCAACTGCTGGCTGGAAAGGCCGGTGAAGAGCGGCAGTCGTTTCAGGTGGCGATCCACGAAGCGCTCGTCCGCATCGGCCAGCCGTGCGGCCAATGCACGGCTGATCGCCATGCTGAGCGCAGGATACTGGCCGGTCAGCTCTTCGAAGTCCTTGCGGTAGAGCACCCAGAGGTTGGTTTCGTTGACGGCGCGTGCGTTGACCGCGCTGGGCCGGCCGGTGAGGAGGGACATTTCGCCAAAGAACCCGCCCGTGCTCACGCGTGCCAGCACGTCGTCCGGATTCTCCAGGGAAGAGGTCAGCTCGATGTCGCCGCTTTCTACCAGGTAGAGCGCCTCGCCGGGGCTGCCCTGGCGGAAGATCACCTGGCGGGCAGGCACATGCTGCAGCAGCATCCGTCGCGCCACGGCGCGCAGGACATCTTCGGGGACGCCGGCAAAAAGGGGCATGGTGCGCAGTTGATTGACTGCGCTGGTTTGATCGGCCGCGGACAGTGTGCTGCGCAGGTTGCGGCTGAGGACGGTGCGTAGTTCAGGAATGACGGTGGTGAGGGCGCTGAAGTCATTGCGGGGCAGGAACCACAGCAGGGTCTCTTCCACCGCGCGGGCATCCTGCGTATGCGGCTTGTCGGCCAGGAGCGCCATTTCACCGGCGATTTGGCCGGGCGTCAGCTCTACGAAGCTGTCCCTGCTGCCCACTTGCAGCGCGCCCTGTTCGATGATGTACAGGCCCTTGCTCTTCTCGCCGCGCTGAAAAACGCTGCGGCCCTGCGCGATGGTTTGCGGCTGTAGGTGATGCACCACCTGCGCCAACTGGTCGCTGCGCAGGTCGCCGAAACCGGGGAGGTCACCCAGGCGTTGAGCCAGGTAACTCTCCATCTGCGCCAGGTTGCCCCCAAAGGCCTGGCTGAGGCGCACGCCCATCTGCGGGTTGCGCGCCAGCAGGGCGATCAGGTCGCGGTTGTGCAGAACCCACGTTTCGACTACGTTGGACACGGCCTGCGCGGAGGTGCTGCGCGTGCGCCCCAGGAACAGGTCGGCTTCGCCGAAGACGCTGCCCGGCCCGATGGTGGCCAGGGCCGCGCCGCCGGGGGCGGCGATGCGCACCGAGCCGGCCTGGATCAGGTACAGGTGTTCGGCCGCCTCCCCTTCTTCGAAGATTGGCGCGCCGCGCGCAAACTGCTGCGGGGACAACCGTTCGCCGATGGCGTCCTGCTCTGCCGCCGGCAGGTCGGCAAAGAGCGGGGCATTACGAATCAAGTCTTGTTTCAATGTGGCTACCCTCCCGTCGTTCACTGATTCATTCAGCGGGATGATGGCGCGACCGGCGGGGACTGGTCGCGGGGTCGGTTCATTTTATTCATTTTGTTCATTTTGTTCATTTTGTTCATTTTGTTCAGCGGAGCGCGGTCAGACGGAC
>JAYRVL010000451.1:0-9570 GCA_041918575.1 Anaerolineae bacterium
AGTCTGTAAAGTGCGAATTGGAGATTGGAGATTGGAGATTGGAGATTGGAGATTGGAGATTGGAGATTGGAGATTGGAGATTGTAAGAAGTGAACTAGATCAAATGTTCTACCTGTGCTATCATGATGTTACCCGATTGATTGAGGTGCGATGCAGACGGCGTGAGAGTAAAGGAGCAGCGGTATGACTGTTATGAAGGAGTATCCTGACGGGATTTTCTGTTGGGTTGATCTGTCGTCCACGAACCCGGAAGAGGCAAAGGCGTTCTATGCGGGGTTGTTTGGCTGGGAAATCGAGGATCGGCCGACCGACATGGGGCCGGTGTATACGATGCTGATGATAGAGGGTAAGACGGTGGCCGGGCTTGGGCCTTTGAGTCCAGATTTGCAGGCGCAGGGCGTGCCGTCGTTCTGGAGCGCGTATGTGAAGAGCGATGATGCGGATGGCGTCGCGGCCAGGGTCGCGGAGGCGGGCGGTATGGTGATGATGCCGCCAATGGATGTGATGTCTGAGGGGCGCCTGATGATGGCGCAGGATCCGACGGGCGCGATGTTTGGCGTCTGGCAGCCGCGGCAGCACATCGGCGCGCAATTGATGAATCTGCCGAACACGTTGGTGTGGACCGAGCTGCAGACGCGCAACGTGGCGCAGGCGCAGGCGTTCTACGCGCACGTTTTTGGCTGGAGCGGCGAAACCGACGCCAATGGCTACACGGTTTTCGTCAAGAACGGCCAGCGTCACGCCGGCATGATGCAGATGGACGAGAACTGGGGCGATGTGCCGCCGAACTGGGCGATCTACTTCATGGTGACAGACCTGGACGCCACGACGACGCAGGCGCAGGCGTTGGGCGGTCGCGTATTGGTACCGTCCATGCCGGCCGGCGAGATGGGGAATTTCGCGGTGCTGCAAGACCCGTATGGCGCCGTGTTCACCGTCATGCAGATGGGCCCGGCCTTTGTGGATCCGCCGCCCGGTGCGTGACGACGGCCGTGCGTAACTGCTCAGAGCGATTGAAATCGCGCCTGAATGGCGCACCAGCGCCAGTGGGCGTCCCGCCGGGCGTTTACCTGCGTGGACGCGCGGTCGGTCGCCGCAGGATGCCTGAGTCGTTACGGTCGTGCGTTGAATTTCTAAACGCCAGGATGCGAGGAACAGTACTTGTCGCTGCGCGACACTTGATTCCTCGTGTCTTGGCGTCTTCGTGTCTTGGCGTCTTCGTGTCTTGGCGTCTTCGTGTCTTGGTATGAGAACTATTTGTTGGAAAAGGGATCACGGGGGATGGCGTTGATCGTCCTTGGGGCGGGCGTTGCGCTGGTAGCGCGGCAGGCGCGGGGTGCGCAGGGCAACGACGAGCACAAAGAGCGCGGCGATCAGCAGGAAGATCATGCTCAGCAGTTCGGGTAGCCCCGCCTCGCCGGTGTGAAGCAGAATTTGCAGATGCATGGTTGTCGCGCCTCCTTCGTTCTATTGGGTCTTCGCAGCAAGTTGACAATTGACAGGGCGGGGTGTAGTCTCCTGAGACCTGACAGGTTTTTAAAACCTGTCAGGTCTGGTCTCGGAGTTGAACCGTAACAAGATTTCAGGCGCGTCTCCGTCAATTTGCCATCATCGCCGGTAGAAAGACGCGATCGCCGATGGTCAGACCAGCCTGGAGGACCGCTTCCTGCCCGCCGGGATGGATGACCTGCACATCATAAACCCCCGGCGGCAGGGTGTCGGGCAGCGATGCCAGCAAAAGCTGGCGGCCGGAGCGGCGCACGTTGGTCAATGTGACGTTGCCCACGCGCACTGTCGGGACCAGGACGAAATTGTCCCCATGCACGGTGATGTCCATGCTGACACGGGGCGGAACGGCGGCAGGTTCGACGGCAAGCACCTGCGGCGTCAACCAGGGACCGACGGCGATATCGTCGAGCAGCAGCCCGCTGTAGCGCGCATCGGCGGTCGCGGACACGTTGAATGTCACCGTCACCGTTTGCCCGGCCCAGCGACTCATGTCGAACCACGCCTGTTGCGTCGTTGTCACCGGCGCGAAGGTTTGCAGCAGGTGCGTCTGTCCAGCCGTGCTGATGTGCAGGGTGGCCGGATCGAGAGTTGCACTGCCTTCGGGTTGGTAGCGATAGCGAAATGACAGGGTTGGGGCATTCTGATTGGCCGGGAGTGTGAACGACTGACTCAACCTGCTCACCCCAGCTTGCTCCGGCCGCAGGAGAAAGCGGTTGAGGTGGAGGTGCTGCCAGTACGGATAATTGCTCTCGCGCATGGCGGGAGCAGCTATCGCCACCCAATCGTTTGTCGGATGCGCCCACAGCGAGACTTGGTTGACTTCCCAATTGTAGCCAGGCAATTGGTGCGAAACGCTCCAGAAGCCGTTGGGCATGTGCGCTATCCAGAGGCTTGTGTCGGAGTACCAAAGTGCGATCAGATCACCGTTGGCGCGTCGCACGAGGTGTAGTTGGTAGGCGTGAGTGCTGCTAATCCGCACGGGTGTTGTCCAGGTTCCGTCAGGTTCCCGCGTCAGGTAATGCGCTCCGCCGGTGTCTCTGCGATTGAGCAGAACGTGTAAGCGGCCTTCGGGGTCGGCAAGCACCGAGGGCTGCGCCATGGGAAACGGTCCCTGAATGGTCTCCTGCTGCCAGACACTGTTTGTTTGGCGGCGGAAATGCAAGAGATGCCCCTGTTGGTCGTCAGACAGGACGTGTACCTCGCGGTTCGGGGTAACGGTAAGGGACGACCGGAAAGGGAGATAAGTAACTAATTCCGGGAAATCCCATTCGCCGCTGGGGAGTCGCTTGCGATAATGCATGCCATCTGCATCAATCCACAGAACGTGGGGCCGGTTGAGGCTGTCTAATCTAAGGATCAGGGCATAGTCGTAAATCATGCTGGATGCGCCGATTATCACCGGCGCAGTCCATGTTCCGGTTAATGGTCGGTTGGCATACATCAGGGTGTAGCTGGTGGGGTCGGAATGTCTGACGGCCCAAACCAGGTGCAGACGATTATCGGCGCCAATTGCCATACGCGGCATAATCCCAACGAAAAGACGTTCTTCGGTTGAGCAGGGTTGTTCCATCCGACAGGTCACGTAGAGAATCCAATCATTCAGTTCGTTCTGGGATAGGCGTTGTTGCCAGGCCAGGTGCAGCGTCCCATCCGTATCGGCGCTCAGGGTGGGAGCAAAGTTATAGCTTGGGAGAAACGTCAATTGCGTGAACGGCGGTACGGACCACTGCTGTCCTATCAGCGCGCCCCAGCGTCCGGTCGCGGCCGCATCCGGGTTTACGGTCGGCAGGATATTTCCCTCTACCAGCCAGTTTGCAGGCGCTGGCCCGCCCAGCTCGAAGTCGCCATTGCGCAGCAGGTTCGTTGGCGGACCTAAGTAAGCACCGAAGCCCCGATCTGCGCGCACGGCGATGCTCGTTGGGACAATCGGCGCGTAACCCGCGTGGCTGGCTGTCATCGTGTAGTTGCCGCCGGCAGCAACATACATCGCATAGAGGCCCATCGCATCGCTCTCGGCGCTGTTGAGCGCTGTTGGCGCCGTAATGCTGGCATGAGGTACAGCGACGTTGCGGTTGTCACGCACCTGGCCTTGCACGCTCCAACGATAGAAAGTCGTGAGGGTATCGCCATCTGGATCGGCCGGCGGCGTCTCTTCATTGAATGCGCGATCGACCCCGCGACTGCGAAACGCCACCGTGGCGCCCGGGTCCTTGTACAACACGGCGCTGGTTACCGCCGTTCTCTGCCATACCGTCCAGGGATCTGTGGCTCGCTCGCGCATGTCAATATCGTAGTAGCTCAAGCCAGCGTTACCCACATCAGCGCCTGACCAGGTGACAATGACCTGGTTGCGAACAAAGCGCGGCAGCGGGTTGACCTGGGTGACTGGCGCCATCGTGTCAGTCGTCGTCCAATCTCCCTCCATGTCAATACCCCCTGAGATTACGGGCAGAAGCGGTATGGCGCCTTCTAAAAGCATTTGCATTACAGAGGCACGCCGGATCAGCAGTTGGTTCCCCTCAACTACATACTCGATCTTGGATGTCAGCAACGTCAATCCGTCGGGCGCCCAATCGCCCATCCATAGGTCCACGAAACTCAGACCCGTGTCCTTGACGAGAGTCAGGTAGTAGCGTTGAGCGTCGAATATTCCGACCTCACTCCAATAATCGCCGTCGGCATCGAAATCGAATCCAATGTAGTCATGATTGGGCGACCATACTGGATTTTGCAGAAAGCGGAAGGGTGAACTGATGGCGCGAGCTTGACTGCCATCGCTGTTCGCCACCCACAGGGTTCCATCGAAACCCAGGTAACGCACCCAAACAAGTTCACCGGAGCGGGACCAGGATGGGTAGAGATCATCGTCAGGATGGCTGGCGACCCACTGGGCGCCTGTGCCATCGGCATTGATGATACGAATGTCCCAGTTGTCGCCGTGTTCTTGCGCAAACACCAGGCGACGCCCGTCAGGCGACCAGTCGGGCTGGCGTTTGTGGCCGCTGCCGCTCGTCAATTGGCGCACATCGCTGCCATCTGCGTTGGCCACATAGATTTCGTAGGCTCCGGTGCGATTCGAGGCAAAAGCGATGCGAGTGCCGCCGCGGTTCAAGCGCGGCTCCAACTCCGTTGCGGTATGATTGGTCACGCGCGTGGGCTGGCTGCCATCGGCGCGGGCGGTGTAGACATCCCAATTGGCATCGCGATATGAAATGAAGGCCAGGCGCGTCCAGTCGGTGTAGCTGTTGGGTGTCTCGGCAGCGCCCGGCGCAGACGCAGCGGCGTTGTCGGTCAAGACGGGGAGCGGCTGCAGATCGGCCAGATGCTGTAACCACCACGCCTCCTTTAGCGTCGCAACCGGTGGTTCGGGCGGCACGGCGTTTACGTCCAAGTGACGATCAAGCAACAGGATGATCCCCATCAGGGCGATGGCGCACACCTGGGAATAACATGTGATTCGCATGGTTCTCTCCTCTAAATTCATGTCAGTTGATTGTCGGGCAGATTGCACCCCAATGGCAGATCAGGGCAGGCCGCGATAGTCGCGACTGCCAAACAGCAGCGGCAGGTAGCTCACGCCGGGAATGGTGAGCGCATTGGGCAATTGCCCCTCCTGCCCACCGGGGTTGAACACGCTGATCGCATAGCTGCCTGGCCCGATGCGCGCCGGAACGATCATGCGCAGTGTGTTAGCGTCGAGCCACTGCACGTTGGAAACTCTGATGTTGCCGACGTTCACGGTGGGCGTCTGGATGAAGTTGGCGCCGTGAATGATGACCGGTGTTTCCTGGTACATGGGCAGCACGGATGGCTCGACCGAGCGCGCCAATGGCGTGAGCCAGGAGCCAAGCGCCAACTCGTCCGCAAACACCGTGGTGAAGCGCCCGTCGGCTGTGCTCGATACGGCGAGTGTGACGGTCACGGTCTGTCCCGCGTATTGGCTCAGGTCGAACCAGGCGAAACGAAACCGCGGGTCCGGATTTGGGGTCATGCGCTGGAGCTCGACCGTGCGATCCGGCAGGTGCAGAGTCAGATTGGCCAGGTCCCCAGCAGAGGCGTCTGCGCCTTCGACTTGATAGCGCAGGCTGATGGTGGGGCGGTGCATGGTGGACGGCAGGGTGACGACTTGACTGATACTGCTCACATCGGTTTGTTCGGGCTGCAGGATGAAGCGGGTGAGGAAGATGTTGGGCCGCGCACCGGCCTGGGGATCGTAGGCCGGCGCCACGACGGCGAGACGGTCCGAGTTAGCCAGGTTGGCGCTTTCCAACATTCTGCCGTCCCAGGTCATCGGTTCCAGGGAATAGGGAAATGACCAGGCTCCCGACGCAAGTTGGTAGATCGCGTTCAGGTAGCCGGATTCCCCTGCGAAAGCGATCAAGCGACCGTTGCGAGTCCGTAACAAACGCGCCGATTCGCACGAGGCGCCCATCCAACTGGGCGGTGTTAGTGCGCCTTGCGGGTTTCTCATGGCATATCTCGCGCTTCGATACTGGTCACACCATACGATATGCGTGTTGCCCTGTGCGTCTACCAGCATGTCTGGCCGATTTGGTTGATAGGCGAAGTCGAGGGTCCGTTGACTCCACACTCCGGCCGGGCTGCGCTCCCAGAAGTTGACGGCAGTGTAAGCGCTGGCGACGAGGACCGTATTATCCGCGAGGACGGTCAGGGATGGCATCGCAGGTCCAGTTCCAAACGATTCGGCCGCGGTCCAGGCGCCATTGGCCTGGCGCCGCTGATAACGTAACCCGGCGCTGCCACCCCACACGACATGAGGAGTTCCCTGTCTGTCAACGGTCAAGGCGCTGCTCAGATAGATGTCAGCGCTGGCTAACTCGTGCGCCGGAGTCCAGGCGCCGCCGGCTGCCCGTTGAGCATAGAAGATGCGCCATACCTGTGCGTTCTGCGCGTCCACCGTCTGCCACAGCAGGTGGACAACGGCGTCTGAACCTATGGTCAAACGTGGCGCGAAACCCGACCACAGGGCCTGGGGGCTTTGGCAGGGTTGATCGAATGCACAGGTGGTGTAGGCGATGCGCCGGTTGCCGCTGTCTGGATCCCATTGATCGGCCCAGGCCAGGTGCAGTGTCCCGCTGGGGCCAAAGGCCAACGTGGGATCATAGGCATAACCAGCCGTGCGGCTGAGACGTTCCGCGGCTGGCACTGTCCACATCTGCCCCAGGCGCGCGCCCCAGGAACCGGTCCTCGCTGCTTCTCGCTGCGCCTGGGGGGGGATCGCACCCCGAACAATCCAATCGCGCAAGGCCGGCGCGTCCAGTTCGAAGTCTCCGTTGCGAATCAGATTGTCGGCTGGGGCCAGGTAGAAATCGAGCAGGGTGTCATGACTGATCAACCGAGGCGTAGGCGCCGCCGGTTGGTATCCGCTCTTGGTTGCCCAGGTCGTGTAGACCTGGGTTGTCGAAATGTAAGCGGTGTATGCGCCTGGGTTGTTGCCCACGTCCACGCCCAGAGCCGGCGGCGTTAGATTCAGAACGGGATTCGCAATTGGAATGCTGCGCGTGTCGAGTACATTTCCCGTCACTTCCCACTGATAGGCCGTTGTGTGGGTATCCCCGTTGGGATTCGTTATCCATTCCTGCACGTTGAATGCGTTATCGCGTGCGCGGCCGCGAAAGAAAACCGTTTGCGGGGAGACAAAGATGAATTCAGCCCATGGTACAGACCCGTTCGAGAGTAGATTGGTCCAAACGTCGTTAGCGCCCAGGCGATACTGCAAATCGTAAGAGCGGATACCGGCTCCCCCTGTATCGAAGCCGGCCAACGGAACGGAAGATCTACCAGCGCGGGTATACCCTGGACGCGATATGGTGTGTACCACCGGCGGCTCGATATCGGTCGTTTGCCAATGCCCCTGTCGGTCCATGCCAGAGGCGATCAAACGCAATGAGGTGAATGAGCTCATCTCTTGGATGTAGATGTGATTGAGCACGCGTTGGTTGCCCTGCATGACGTATTCCATTCGGTCAATCAGGAGAGATTCCTCATTGGGCGCCCGACCGCTGACCCGGTAATCTACCAGGGGATTCCTGGCGTCGAGATAGTCGTACCAATAGCCCCGATCGCGGTAGAAGTACGCCACTTCCAGCGCAGGATCGCTGTCCATATTGAACGTGGCTACAAAGAGGTTGGTGCTGGCGAGCCAAACCAGGTCAACAAGCCCTGGCAGCACGGCGGTGAGCGGCTGACGCTGACTGCCATCGGCATTCATGATCCAGACCCGCGCCTGGCTACCTTCTGTGCGAATCCAGGCGATCTTGCCATCAGGCGTCCAGACCGGGTTCTCGTCCGCGGCAGCGTCCTGTGTCAATGCCCTGGCCTGGCTGCCATCGGCATTGCTGGCGAAAATATCGGTTTGCGTGGCCGATGCGACGACATAAACCAGCATTTGTCCCGTGACCGACAGATCGGGACTGCGTTTGGCGCCCGCACCCGTGGTCAACTGGCGCAAGCCGCTCCCGTCTCGATTCATCACGAATATCTCATCACGGCCGCTACGATCGGAGACGAAGAAGATCTTCGTAGCGCCCCGATTCAGGATTGGCTCGACGTCATTGGCTGCGTGGTTGGTCAAACGCGTCGGCCGCCAGCCATCGCCATACGTCAGGTAGATTTCCCAGTTTCCATCGCGATAGGAAGAAAAGGCGATACGCGTCCAGGTCCCCAGGCTATCTGGTCCACCGGGCGCATTCGTGGTTGTCGTGGGCAGAGAAGAGTCTGGGGATTCCTGTTGGGGAACACCTGGCGTTGGGTCGGCCGCCTGGATGGCCGTGATGTCGGTTGAGGCGGTCAGTGCATTGGCCGACGCAATGCCTGCCAATGACATGAGCAGTAAGATGATGATGGGCGACAAAGCCCTGACACGCTGGGCGTGGTGCGACGCTGGCGACCAGCAATCTGAAAACGAGTTACTCCGGCTGAACACGTTGGGGCGACGCATACGACCTCCTTGATGGTGTGCGACAAGCAAACGGTACGAGTGATTGGTGAACGGTCGAACGCACTCTGGCTGGCGCCATGTCATGCGCTTTGGCTGGCGGGCGCAGGGGATTAGCGGCTGATCAAGCGCGCCGGAACGGCTGGCGGATCACGGTCTTGAGCTTTTCCGGCGCGCTGCGGTTGGGATCGCCGAGATAGATCTCGTGGTGTTTCTGTTGTAAACCGTCGAAAACGCCGCCCTGCGCCTGGATGAAGTCGTGCAGCCGTTGGATCGTCGGCGCTTCGTTGGCGTAGGGGCCAATGTGCATGATCTGGGCGGCCAGGCCTTCCTGGAACGTCTCGAAACAGAGGCGCGGCAGGGCCGGCAGATTCTTCTTGCGCGCCGCTTCCTCACGAGCGCGCTCCACCCACGTCGGGGTGACGAGGGAGGGCTGGGCGATCATCATCGTCCAGCGCCAGTCGGCGCGGCGCCCGGTCAGAAATTCGTCCATCGTGTCGCCCCACCAGAGGCCTTCCAGCGGCGCGACCGCATAGTTGACGCCTTCGGCGCGCTTGAGGGCGAATTTCAGGGTGTAGGACAGCGTATACAACGCCTCGACGGCGTCCTGGTAGTCCTGACTGGTGTTCGGGTCGCCCCGTCCATCCACCATCAGGAAAGCGAAGGCCGGCACATCCACGATCTGCGGCTGTTTGGCCGGCGGTTTGTAGAACAGATCACGCGCGTGCAGTTCTTCTTCAAGGGTTGACATGGCGCATCTCGATTCTTTTTTTCCTCTTTGTCGTCTCAGCGGGCGCTCCTACGACAACACCGGAGCGCGGCCGCGGGCTTTTTCGGGGAAGCGCATCTGCATGAGGGGGACGCCAATGCCGTAGGTGATGAATTCGCCGATCGGCGTCACCTCGATCAGGCACAGGTTGGCCATTTGCGCCTTGTCGTCGGCGCCGTCACGCATGATCGCCCGCAGCAGGTCTGGCGCGGCCTCGGCAGCCGGTACGATGCGCGCCGTTCCCGCAAACGTGATCGTTGCCGGCGGTATTTTTATCCACGGCATGATGGGGACGCGTTTGGCGACCGTGATTGTGACGGAGACGTGCGGATTG
>JAYRVL010000452.1:0-4176 GCA_041918575.1 Anaerolineae bacterium
CGGCCGCGATGGGCCGCAATGTGCGTTTGCAGGCCGGGCTGGCGGCCTATGAACGCGCTCGCGGGGATGGTTTGTGCCATGAAGGGGCCTGGGAATGTGCGCTGGAGGCCATGCGGGCGTTCGATGTCGCGACCTGAGTCGGAGATGATGTTCCGGTTCGCAGACTGATGAGTTGAAACGCCAGCGCCGCAGCAGCGCTTCTGGCAGGCGCGGTGGTGTCAAATTGTTGACAAAGTGATAGCAGACTGGTACAATTTTCACAAATTCAGGGAGTGAAAAAGCGTGTTTCAATGCCGGGGCTTTGTCCACGAAAAGGGATTTTGACCCCGCTGCCACGATGCCTGATCGCCAGGTTCGTGCGCGCATGATGAAAGGATCCGGTATGAATGGAAGCAATGTGATGCCATCTCCACTACCCATTGCGGCGGATATGCCGCAAGACCTGCAACAGAACGTCTTCCTCTCTACCCTCGACAAGCTCTACAACTGGTCTCGTGCTAATTCAACCTGGCCCATGATGTTTGGCCTGGCCTGCTGCGCCATCGAAATGATCTGTACCGCGGCTTCTCGTTACGATTTGGCCCGTTTTGGTATGGAAGTGATGCGGCCGTCGCCCCGGCAGAGTGATTTGATGATTGTATCGGGTACCGTTACCAAGAAGATGGCGCCGCAGATCGTGCGCATCTACAATCAAATGGCCGAGCCACGCTATGTCATTGCCATGGGCGCATGCGCCACCGGCGGCGGCCCCTTCAAGGACGGTTACAACGTCGTTTCTGGCATGGATAAATACCTGCCGGTGGACGTGTATGTGCCGGGGTGTCCACCCACGCCCGAGGCGCTGCTGCATGGGTTCATGAAGCTGTTCGACAAGATTCAACATCAGTCTATTTCCCAGGTTCCCTGGTATCGCAAGACTGAGCCTTATATGCCCCTGGCGCCAATTCTTGGGCCGGACATTTTCCGGCCAGAAGATGCCGATACGATCGGCTCGATTTTGCAGGCGAGACGGGCGCCGGTCGCGCCGGCTGCTGAGGCCGCGGCGGCTGCGCCTGAGGTCAAGTCGGCGCCGCGGCCAGCGCCGGCGCCGGCTGCCGCGGCAAGCAAGGCGCCCGTGCGCGCCATCAGCCCTGAAGAAGCAGCGGCCCGCCAGGCGAAGTTGGCGGAGCGCAAGGCCAATTGGGCGGCGGCAGGCAAGAACGCGTTGAGCGATGAACAGCTCAAGGAGCGCATGGAAAAGGCGCGTCGCGAAGCCGCCGCGCGCAAGACGCAAGAAGGCGAGCATTAGACGGTTGACCGTCAAGCCCTGGCGCTGGTCTGCGCTGCGCTGACCTACGCTGGCGGAGAAGGATGAAGGATCAATGGCTGAAGCACGAACGATTGACAGCGCCGATCTGATGAATGCCGTCCCTGGCGCGGTGACCGCGCAGTTGCCCAACGGGGATTTGGTCGTGGCGCGCGAGAAACTGATCGAGTTTTCGACCTACCTGCGCGACAAAGCCGGTTTTGACTATTTGTCCAATGTCACCGGGGTAGACTACCTGGGCTACAAAGGGCGCACCGAAGCCGACCGCTTCGAGGTGGTGTATCATGTTTTTTCCACCAAACAGGGCGGCGGCCCGGTGACGATGCATGTGCGCACGCCCGCCAGCGATCCCACGGTGCCGTCGGTGATCTCGATTTGGCCCGGCGCCGATCTGCAAGAGCGAGAAATCTGGGACCTGTATGGCATCCGCTTCCCCGGCCACCCCAATTTGCGCCGCATCCTGATGTGGGAAGGCTTCCAGGGCCATCCGATGCGCAAGGATTGGAAAGAGGCCTATTTCGATGAGGAGAAGAAACCGTTCAAGAGCCGTCATCCTGACGGTCATCACCATTGGGCTGAAACTCGCACGCCCTGGGCGCACAATGTGACCTACGCGGACGATTTCGATCCGCAGGCATGGCTGCAGCCGGTGACGCAGTTCCGCGCTCCGGTGACCAGCGGGTCGGCCGGGCAAAATGGTCATAACGGCCAGGGCGCGGACATCAAAACGGAGCGCATCGTGGTCAACATGGGGCCGCAGCATCCCAGCACCCATGGCGTCTTTCGCATGATCGTGGCGCTGGAAGGCGAAACCATCACGGCGCTGGAGCCTGAGATGGGGTACCTGCACCGCAACCACGAGAAGATTGGCGAGCGCAACACCTACATCCAGAACATTCCCTACACCGATCGCCTGGACTACATCTCGTCCATGTCGAACAACTTTGGCTATGTGTTGACCGTGGAGAAGTTGCTAGGCCCGCAGTTTCAGCCCTCCGAGTACGCCAATTACCTGCGCATTCTGATGGTCGAACTGACGCGCGTGATCAACCACATGTGGGCGATTGGGTTCTTGCTCAATGACCTGGGCGCCTTTTTCACGCCGGCGCTGTACGCCATTCGCGAGCGCGAGCTGATTCTTGATCTGTTCGAGGCGGTGTCTGGTTCGCGTATGATGTGCAACTACATGCGCTTTGGCGGTGTGGCCCGCGACCTGCCGGCCGGTTGGCTAGACGAATGCAGCAAGATCATCAATGAGCGCCTGGAGCGCAAAATTGATGAAATGGAACATTACCTGACCAATAATGAGATTCTGGTGGCGCGCTGCAAGGGGGTTGGCTATCTTTCGCCCGCAGACGCGGTGGCTTTGAGCACGGCCGGCCCTGTGCTGCGCGGCTCTGGCGTGCCCTACGATGTGCGCAAGGCCGATCCCTACTCTATCTATGACCGCTTCGACTTCAAGGTGGCCTGTTTCGATGGCTGCGACGTGTACGCACGCTACCTGGTGCGTATCGAGGAGATGCGGCAGTCGGTGCGCATTCTCAAGCAGGTGCTGCAGCAGATGCCCAAGTCCGGCGAGATACAGGCCGGCAAGAAGCAGTATAGCATCCGTGTGCCAGAAGGCACGGCCTACGGTCGCGTGGAAGGCCCGAAGGGCGAACTGGGCTACTACGTGGTGAGCGACGGCGCCGGCAACCCCTGGCGTTATCGCATCCGCGCCCCAAGCTACATCAGCTTGAACGCCTTGGGGCCGATGTGCGTGGGTTACAAGGTCGCTGACTCGGTCATCGTCCTCGGTAGCATTGACATCGTGCTGGGCGAGACCGATCGCTAACCCACGGCCATGGGGTGCTGTGGTTTTAGCCATTTTTTGGACTGAGCTGGGGGTGCTATGTTTGGATCGGGTATTTTCAAGGGCCTGGGTGTCACCTTCAAACACCTGGTTGGTACCTTTACCGATGACGTCAAGAAGATTCCAAGCCGTTACGCCGGCCTGAACGGCAACCGGCAGTTCATTGACCAGCCCTGGAATGAAGAAGGGTTGTTCACGATCCAGTATCCTGAGGAGAAGCGCGTCATTCCAGAGAATTTCCGCTTCATCCCCATGCTGCTGTGGGACACGGCCAAGAACGAAGACCGCTGCACGGCCTGCGGCATCTGCGCCAAGGTCTGCCCCCCGCAGTGTATCTGGATCGTGCGTGACAAGGACGAGAAGGGCAAGCCGGTCACGCGGCCGGCCGAGTTCTACATTGATGCTTCGATCTGCATGAGCTGCGGCTTCTGCGCCGAGTTCTGCCCTTTCGATGCCATCAAGATGAACCACGATTACGAACTGGCTGTTTTCGATCGCTACCCGCGCCTGATTTACGACAAGGAGGCGCTGACGGTGCCGATCGAATATTACGCTCGTTTGTGGCCGGTGCAGTACAAGCAAGAGGAAGATGTGCGCGCCGCGGAAGAGGAGGCCAAGCGCAAGCAGGCCGAAGAGAGAGCCAGGGCCGCTGCGGCCAAGGCGGCCGCGTCGGTCGCGACTGCCGCCGCTGAAACGGCGCCGACAGCCGCTCCTGCGCCGGCCGCACGCCCCAAACTGACGCCTGAAGAGATCGAGGCGCGCAAGGCCGAAGTGGCTGCCCGCCGCGCGGGTGAAGCCGCGCCGGCGCCTGCGGCGAGCGAAATCGCGCCGGCCGCGCCGCGGCCGCGTATGACGCCTGAGGAGATCGAGGCGCGCAAGGCCGAAGTGGCCGCGCGTCGCGCAGGCGGCGCGGCTCCGGCGCCCACCGCTCCAACGCCGATGGCCGATGTCATCGCGCCAACCATCGAGGCTGCTGCGCCGGCATCAGCGCCAAGCGCGGCCGCGCCCGCCATGTCGC